>PEYN01000009.1 GCA_002774355.1 Candidatus Marinimicrobia bacterium CG08_land_8_20_14_0_20_45_22
GCGCAAAAAGAAAGGCTTTTTCGGAATATTGAATTCGATACTGCGATCTACCATGCAGACAAATATCTTCCGGAGTTAGAATATCTGGACTTATTGTACGGCATCGCCGAAATATCTATGAAATATGGCGAGATGAACCGTGCGGAACAGGTTCTCCGGAATATCTCGGACCAAAAATCGTATAACGCCGACAACAATATGCTGGCCAAAGCGCACTATAAATTGGGAAACGTCGTTTTTTATCAGAATGATTTTAAGATGGCGGATGAAGAATTCGGGGAAAGCCTGCAGTTGTTCAAAAAGACCAATGATGAAAAAGGCATTGCGCTTGTTTCGAACGCACAAGGTATTTTATTGGTGCAGAAGGGTAAAATCTCCGAAGGTATTGTTTTGATCGAAGAGGCTCGCAAGATGGCGAATGCGCTGAATTTTGCCGATTTGGTCATCAACACAAACATGAATATCGGAAACGCTTATCACATCAGCGGAGACGCCGATGCCGCCATGGCGCATTATCGTGAAGTCTTGAGTCTTGCCGAAAAAAGAGGAGAGAAAGATACGCTTGCCAACATGCATCTGAACATCGCGATTGCCTATAAATTTAAAGGTCAACTGGACCGCGCGACGAATCATGTTGAAAAGGCATTCGAAATTGCAGGAGAGACAAATAACCTATATCAAAAAGGTCTTGCCTATTTGATTAAGGCGGAAATCGCCTGTCTCAAAGACGATTTGTCTTCCGGAACAGCGCTGGTGACTTCGGCATTCTCGATTTTCAGCGAAATTGGCGACCGCCTCAGCATTGCAGAAGCCTACAAGATACTTGGAATGATTAACCGCAAGAGCAAACGGTTCGACATCGCGCTATCGTATTTAGAGAACAGCAAGCGTATCGATGGAGAACTGAACCACACTCTCAATCTGGCAGAAACACTGATTGAAATATCGGCGCTCTACAAGGATATGGGCGAGGCGGAAAAAGCGAAAAAGTACCTGGAGCGTGCCGTCGGGCATTTCGAAAATATCGGCGCTGAAATTCGGGCGAAAGACGCGAAAAAACTGTTGAATAATCTATCAGCATAACAGCGGTCCATCCGTAATGCCGATGGGTTGTCGGTGAAATTTAATAAAAATCTATAACTCTTTATGTGGGCGTGGGAAATAACGGTCTCATTTTCTTGACTTAAAGCAATCGCCTGTTTAAGTTAATAGCGGTATTTGGAAATAACGAAAAAGGGCGATCATTTTGGGACGATTGGATTAGAATTTGAGCGACTTAAAGAACGAATCACAGGTAAATAGCGACTTTTCACACAAAGATAAATACCGGTTCATTTTTGATAAGATAAGCGATTTGGTTATCTTGTGTGGAGCCGATTATACCATTTTAGAATCGAATCGGTCAGCGGATGTCATTTTTGGGCAAGGCGAATCGCTGGTAGGGAAAAAATGTCATTCGGTTTTACATCAAAAGGGCATGCCGTGCATCGATTGTCCGCTTCATGACACATTAAAAAGCGGTCTGATCATTCCGCTGGTCAAATATGACGAACGGTTTGGTGAGTATTTTGAAGAGCGGACACATCCCATACTCGATGAAGACGATCATCTTCAATCGTTTATCATCACCAGTAAAAACGTCACAAAAAGTCGTGAACTGGAAGAAAAATCCGCGCAAGCGAAAAAATTGCTCGCTCTTGGACAAATTTCATCGGGTGTCGCACATGATTTTAACAACGTCTTAACGGTTGTCCTCGGGCGCATTCAACTGCTCAAGAGGCAAATTACCGACGAGTACATCCTCAACAGCCTGAAAATGATCGAAAAGTCTGCACTCGACGGCGCATCGAAAGTCCGTAAAATTCAGGAATTCTCACGCCCGAGTGAAGGTGCGCTAACCGAAACAATCGATTTGAAGAAGATAATTGAAGAGGTTGTCGAAATCACCCGACCCAAATGGGAAACCGCATCAAAGCTCAAAGGCACATTGATCGAACCGATTTTGGAACTGGAAGACAAGATTTTTGTGTTGGGCGATTCATCAGACATCAGAAATGCTTTCACCAATATTATTTTCAATGCCGTTGACGCGATGCCGGAAGGCGGAGTGCTGTATATTAAAACAGAAACCGATAACCAAAACGTTTCTATAAAATTTAAAGACACCGGAATCGGAATGACACCAGAAACCGTCGAAAAAGTATTCGATCCGTTTTTCTCGACGAAAGGCGTGATGGGAACCGGCCTGGGCATGAGCGAAGTTTACGGGATTATCAAGCGTCATAACGGTCGAATCGGCATTCAGAGCGAGGTCGGAAAAGGAACGATGATTTTACTGCATCTTCCAAAAGTGGCCGCCGCGAAGATCGGCGCTCCGGTGATCGAAATTGGCAAGACCGCTCCGGCCCGCATTTTGGTTATCGACGATGAGGAACATATTCTGGAAATATTCAAAGATTTGCTTTCCGAACTCGGTCATGAAGTCGATACAAATTCGTCCTCTGTGGCGGCGCTTGATTTATTTCGAAAGAAGCGGCACGACATCGTCATCACTGACCTTGGAATGCCTGTAATGACCGGAATAGAAATTTCCAAAAAGATCAAAGAGATCCGTCGGGAAACTCAAATCATTATGGTTTCCGGCTGGGCGTTGAGCCTTGACGAAAAATCTGTGAGTAAATGCATCGATTTTGTGATCAATAAACCATTCTCGATCGAAAAAATCATTTACACAATTTCGGAAGCTGCAGCCGTTATCCAAAAACAGAAAACCGGTTAATTTCAACCCGATTGCTCATTCCTTGAGAAAAATCCTCTATCTTGCTTTAATTGCCTTCTTTGTTGCCTGCGGATCGGATAAACAGAAGCGTTTTGTTGGTGACGATGCAAATTATTCGGAAAAGGATATTGTCAATGGCGGAACGCTCGTCGCGGGAATCAATGGTGAACCGGACGCACTGAATCCGTTGACCGGATTGCTTCAGCCGGCCATCAATATCCAGAGCCTTATTTTCAGACGCTTGGCGGATATCAACGAAGATTTGGCGACTTTTTCGCCGCAAATGGCAAAGAGTTGGGAGTTTTCAAAGAACGGCCTTGCCATTACATTTCATCTTCGTACAGACGTTTTTTGGCACGACGGCGCTCCATTCTCAGCAAAAGACGTTGTCTTTACTCACGAAATCGAAGTGAATCCGAAGATTTTCTGGGACGGCGCCTCATTCAAGGTCAACATCAAAAAAGTGATAGCGCTTAATGACTCGACGGTTGTGTTTTATTTCGCTAAAAAATCGCCGACGATGCTCATGGATGCCGTTGAAGGATTCATTCTTCCAGAGCATTTGTTGAAAAATGTCTCGCCGGAGAAAATGCCGACGATTGCATTCAATCGTCATCCAGTCGGAACAGGCCCTTTCCGATTTCAAGAGTGGAGAAGTCAGCAATACGTGATTTTAACACAGTTTGATCGCTATTATGAAACTGGCAAGCCGCATCTCGACACCGTGATTTTTAAAATTATTCCAGACGGTGCCGGTATGGTACGCCAACTTCTCAGCGGCGACATCGATTTTACCGAAGTCATTCCACCGCGGGATTTCATCCGTCTGCAAAAAGAGTGGAAAGCCGGGAATTCGCCTCTGCGTCCGGTAAGTTATCTCGGACGGACGTACGATTTCATTGGATGGAATCTGATCGACGGAGCGCACTTTCGGAAGATGCGCAAAAGATATGGCGAAGATGTTTCCAGTATTCAGAAATATATCCAGCCGCATCCTCTTTTCGGAAGCCGGAAGGTCAGAACAGCGCTGACGATGGCGATCGACCGCGTCGCGGTTGCGCGGATCGTCAATGACGGAATGGCAACGCCAATGAATGGCCCGATTTCGTTGGTTCTTTGGGGGTACAACGAAAAAGCCAATCGTGTCGTTCCGTTCGATCCCAAACGCGCCGCCAAACTTTTAAAAGAAGAAGGCTGGAAGGATTCCGACGGCGATGGCGTTCTGGAAAAAGACGGAAGGAAATTCCGGTTCGAAATGATAACCAACGCAGGAAATACACGACGAGAACAAGCTTTAACGCTGATTCAAAATCAGCTCAAACAGGTCGGCGTTGAAATGATCCCGAGAATCGCGGATTCCGGTCTTTTGTTTGGAAGAATGTTGCCGGAACGGGATTTTGATGCTGTTCTAATCGGCTGGAATGTCGCCCTGAAAATGGATTTGTCGCCGTTGTTTCATCGTTCATCGTTCTTTATTCCGTTTCATTTTAACGGCTATTATTCTCCGGAGTTTGACCGGCTCGAGGAATTGGCGGAATCGACGATTTCTCCTCAGGAAGCACAGAAATATTGGGATGGGATCACGACGCTGTTGTCAACCGATTTGCCGTACACGTGGCTTTACTATAAGATGGAGTGTTCGGCGATTCATCGCCGGTTCAAGAATGTCGTCATCGATCAACGGGGCGCGTACAATAACCTCGAAGATTGGTGGATTCCGGTGAAAGAACGCCGTGCGATCGGCGACTAACGGAAAGGTTTGAAGAAGTGTCCGCCTATTTATTCAGGCGATTAATCGGGATTGTGCCGGTTGTATTGATCGGCGCGACGCTAATTTTTATCCTCGTTCATCTTGCGCCGGGCGATCCGGCAACGATCTTTCTCGATCCGAATGCCGCAATTCATACACGTGAACAAATCGGAGAGCGGTTCGGCTTAGATCAGTCGGTGGCAACGCAATATCTGAAATGGCTTTTCGGTGTGATCTTTCATTTCGATTTCGGAAACTCTTTTACTACCGGCCGTCCGGCTACTGAAATGATCGTTGAAGCGCTTGAACCGACGTTGATCCTAACAGTTCTTTCATTGATTTTAGGCATTTTTATTGGGATAATTTTAGGAATTTACGCCGCCGCTTGGGAGGGACGCGCTTTCGACAAAGCGATCTCCGCAATCATGCTTTTCTTTTATTCTATGCCGTCGTTTCTGATTGGCGTTTTACTGTTGGGATTATTTGCCGTGCGGCTGGATTGGCTTCCGTCTTCTCAAATGGCGTCGCTTTTTCACAATCAGTTGTCATTTGGCGGGCGCATACTGGATTCTATCCGACATCTCATTCTACCCGTGACAACTTTAGGCATTTCATTTTCCGCCGTCTTTTTCAAATATATCCGCGGAAGCATGGTTGAATCTCTGCACTCGAACTATATTTTGGCAGCGCGGGCGCGTGGTGTGGAGAGCGGAAAAATATTTTATAAATATGCGCTTCGGAATTCGCTCCTGCCATTTATCAGCACGATTGGGCTTACACTTCCGATGCTGTTTAGTGGCGCGCTCATCATCGAAATTGTCTTTTCTCTGCCCGGAATGGGGCGCGTGATGTTTTACGCGGCGCTCGCACGTGATTATCCGGTCATCATCGCCGCCGGTTCGCTGGCGTTTTTTTCTGTCGTTGTGGGAAACCTGCTGGCAGATGTTTTTTATGTGATTGCCGACCCGAGGATTCGACTGAAAGGGCGGTCGTCTTGAAGCGAATGTGGCGCGATAAAATTTTTCGGTTTGGAATTATATTAGTATTGACGATCCTTGTTCTGTGTGTCTGCTTGCCGTGGGTTATGCCACAGGATCCATATACGCAGAATCTTGAGGAAATATCACAACCTCCATCGCTATCTCATCCGTTTGGGACGGATTTCTTCGGGCGCGATCTTTTTAGCCGGATTTTATACGGCGGAAGATTATCGCTGACAATCGGCATTATTGTAACATTTTTCGCTGTCGCCATCGGAACGATTATCGGAATGATTTCCGGTTATTTTGGCGGATGGATAGATGTTGCGCTGATGCGGTTTGTCGATGTTATGTTGGGTTTTCCGCGATTGTTCATTCTCCTAACAGTGGTCGGATTCACCCGTCCTTCGTTTGGTCTGATGCTTGTAATTCTATCGTTGTTTTCATGGATGGAAGTGGCGCGGATCGTTCGGGCGGAAGTTTTAACCGCCAGAGAGCGGTTGTACGTCAAATCCGCCGTCGCTCTTGGATTGAATCGTCGGCGCGTACTTTTCCGTTACATTTTCCCGAATATTCTTGGTCCGATCATCGTGTCTGCAACGCTCATGATTGGCAGTGTGATCGTCATCGAATCTGGATTGAGTTTTATCGGTTTGGGCGTTCAACCGCCGGGTGCCAGCTGGGGAACGATCCTGAATCAGGGTTTTCAGGATTTGGCCGGCGCGTGGTGGATTACATTATTTTCCGGTCTGGCGATCGTTGTGACGGTCATCGGTTTTAATTTAGTTGGCGAAGGATTGATAAATGTCCTGGATCCGAAAACCGGCGAGCGGGAATTATAAGATGATAATGAATTCCGACTGCGAAAAACTCCTCGATGTTAAAGAACTTACGGTTCGTTATGGACAGCGAAAAACATTCGGGCTGAGAGAAAAAACCGTCGTTGCTTTAAATAATGTTTCATTTTTAATCCATCGTGGCGAGACGTTGGCGCTCGTTGGCGAAACCGGAAGCGGAAAAAGTACGATTGCCATGTCGATCCTGCATTTCGTTGCGCGGCATTCCGGAGAAATTCTGTACAGAGGGAAAAATATTTGGAAATATAAACGCGGGGAACTCAGAGCCTATCATCGAAAAGTCCAGCCAGTTTTTCAAAATGCGGACGAATCGCTGAATCCGCGACTGAAAGTTAGGTCAACGCTTTTGGATGCGCTCGATCCGGCGCTTTCATCAGAAGAAAAAAATCGTCGCATTATCGAATGTCTTTCCGCCGTCCAGTTGAATGAAAATGTGCTGAGCCGGTTTCCGCATCAGTTGAGCGGCGGTCAGAAACAGCGCGTCTGTATCGCCCGCGCGCTGGCGACTGAATCAGAAATGCTGATCCTCGACGAGGCGATCTCTTCGCAAGATTTGTCGCTTCAGGCGCATCTGCTCAAATTATTATCCGAACTGAAGCAGAAATTTTCTCTGACTTATCTCTATATTTCGCACGATCTGGAAACAGTCCGTGTGATCGCAGACCGTGTCGGAATTCTGAAAGATGGGCGATTGATCGAAATAGGCGATAAAGATGAAATCTTTAACTCGCCGAAGGAATCGTACACGCAACTTTTACTGGAAAGAAGCCGGTTTTGACAGTGGATCACCTGACGCTGGAAGTTCGCAACCTGTCGCTTTTCATTCAATCTGAAGGCGTCGATAAAACGATCTTTGAAGAGGTCAGTTTTAATTTCAGTGCCTCTTCCCTGCTAGCTATCGTCGGCGAATCCGGCGGCGGTAAAAGTCTGCTTTGCAAATCTTTATTGAGATTAACACCGGGAAATGCGCGACTTTCCGGGTCGGCTGTTCTTTCCGGTTTACCGACGCCAATCGATCTGATTTCCTGTTCGGAATCCGAAATGGAATCCATCCGTGGCAGGCGGATCGGCATGATTTTTCAGGAACCAGCATCGTCGATGAATCCGGTGATGACGTGTGGCAAACAGATTTTCGATGCGCTTCCCAAAAATGTCCGCTCCGACAAACTTTTAGCCCGACGAAGAATCGCCGAACTTTTAGAATTCGTCGGATTCAAAGAGCCAAACCGAATTGCCCGCTCATATCCGCACGAACTTTCCGGTGGCATGCTCCAGAAAGTCGCCACCGTTTTAGCGATCGCCGGTGAACCGTTGATTCTGATTGCTGACGAACCATCGACCGCGCTCGATGCAATCAACCGATTTGAACTGATGGAATTATTTCAGCGATTGCGGAAAGAGTTCGGAATGTCGATTCTTTGGGTGACGCACGAACTGCGATCCGCTTTGACGTATGCTGACGAACTCTTGGTTTTGTATGACGGAAACATGATGGAGTCCGGGAAAGCCGCCGAAATCGCCGAGCATCCGAAACATCCATACACCAAAGCCTTGATGGACGTTGAAAAATCATTCCGCGAACCGGACGGACCTCGCCCGATTCCGGAAGAGATATTACCGGCAGAAAATCGCTCTGCCGGATGTGTCTTTGCCGGGCGATGCGAATTCGCGAAACCGATTTGCCGGATTGAAAGGCCGAAATGGGAATCCGGTGAGAATCGCCACGGCTGGCGTTGCCATTTTCCGTTGAAGTGATTGAAACTGAAAAATAGAAGGGGATTATTCATGAAAACCAACCGACCGAACTATCTGAAACGATTCGCGCTTCTGTTCCCGATTTTAATATTAGCCATTTTCCCGCAGACGCCGGATGCGAATATTCAATCGCTGATCGATCGGAAAGAATATTTCAAGGCGAAAGATAGTTTGGTGGTTTACGCCGAAATGTTGTCGGTCGAAAAAAGCCTTTACTTTGGAGCAATTCTCGACAACGTGTTCAATCGTCCGAATATTTCTAACGAGAAAATCCGCCATTGCCTCGAATTTCAATTATCAGATACGCTCGTCGCCGAACTTCTGAAGACAAAGCTCAACAACGATATTCGCATGAATGATTTCAAGGCGGCGACGGCGGTTACGGATACATTGTTGAACCGTTATATCGCTTTATTAGACAGCGTCACACGAACAGACATCGCAAATGACGGCATAGCATGGCGCGCGTTGGCAAGCAATCCGTCAACAACTGTAGATATTTCCCGTGAGACAACTATTTCGATGAAAAAAGACATTGTCGGGCTTCTGCGAATTCCCGTTCGATTCGAAAAAAAGAACATGAAGTTTGTCTTCGATACCGGCGCGAATCTCTCACTTGTCAGCGAAAAGACGGCCAGGAAACTCGGCGTCAAGGTGCTTCCAATAGAATTTCATGTTCAGGGAGCGACCGGGAGGGTGGTCAAATCCAAAATCGGCGTTGCGGACGAAATCCGGCTGGGCGACATCGTCGTAAAAAACGTTGTGTTCATCGTCATGCCGGACAAAGAACTGCGGTTTCTGGGATTTTACAAGATCAACGAGATCATCGGTTTCCCGGTGATCAATCAGTTGAAGGAAATTCGCCTGAATTATGCCGAAAATACGTTGACCATTCCGGCGGCTCCGACGAACTCGGAGGAGAAAAATTTTGCCATGGAAGGATTAATGCCGTTGATTGAAATCGGCCATCGGAACGAATGGCTGGTTTTCACATTCGATACCGGCGCGAACTCAACCTCGCTTTATCCGAAGTATTATGAAAAATACGCCGCTGAGATCGATTCGACTTATAAGTTAGGAAACATCATATCCGGTTCCGCCGGCGGGATGGAGAAAAACCGCGCCTACAAACTTACGAACGTGCAAATGCGCATCGCCGGAAGAGATGTTGTTTTGCCGGAAGTCAGCCTACTTAAAGATGTTCAGACCGAACACAGCAAATATTTCTTCGGGAATCTCGGGCAGGACGCCATTAAGCAATTCAAAACCGTCATCATCAATTTTGACAAGATGTTCGTGGCGTTTGAATAACCGCGGAGATTGACAGCCTGAACCACGAATTAACACGAATAAACACCAATTTTTATTTCCAAACCAGTTCCCGCGATGTCGAAAACTGGTTTTAACTGTTAGTGTCGTGCCGGTTAAGTGTAAAAAATTCTTTTCATCAGCCAGCGTTGTATGTAAATTTTATCCGTATGTATAACTATTGCAGACAAAGATGATCAAGAAATTATTTGGTTCGGAAACCCGGATCGCTCTACTTCGTGAATTTTTATTACACCCGGAAAGCGAGTTCTACCTCCGCCAGTTCTGCACACGGTTAGGATTGTTGCCGAGGTCTGTCAGTCTGGAACTGGCGAATCTGGAAGGCATCGGGTTAATTATCAGACGACCGGCAGGGAAATCGATTTTCTATCGCGCCAATCGTGATCACGTTCTCTTTGATGATTTGCAAAGAATAATCATCAAGACGGTTGGATTGGCCGACGTCGTCCGGAAAGCGCTTGAACCTTTTGCGGTGGATATTGCATCGGCTTTCATTTACGGATCCTTCGCGAATGGCGGCTTTACTGCTGAAAGCGATGTTGACCTGATGATAGTCGGAAAAGTTTCTTCTCTACAGATTTCCGGCGCGATGGGAGTGGCCGGACAGCAGTTGGGACGCGAGATCAATTTTTCCATTTTCACCGAGGAAGAATTCATCCGGCGCCTGAAAGAAAACGATCATTTTATGAAAAACGTAGCAGATAAATCTAAACTGTTCTTAGTCGGAACCGCCTATGAGTTTGAGCGAATGGCTGAAAAACGGTTGGCTTAAACCCTACCAACCGAATCCGCAGAAAATTCGGAACATGCTGAATCTGATTCGGCGGGATCTGAGGGATTGCCAGTCAACCGAGATTTCTACCGACTGGCGTTTTGCCATTGCGTATAATGCCGCGCTAACCAGTTGTCTGATCGCCTTGCATTGTCGCGGATACGAAGTCACCCGTGGACAAAGCGAACATTACCGCGCCATCCAATCGCTGACCCTGACAATGGGCGAAGAATTCTCAACAATTAAAAATTACATGAATGCCTGCCGCAATAAGCGTAATATATCCGATTATGAATCGGCCGGAACAGTGTCCGAAACAGAAGCGCAGGAATTATTCGCAACGGCTTCCGATCTGTTCACGGCGCTGGAAAACTGGCTACGGGAAAATTATCCCGAAATGATCTGAGCAGAACAACAATCCTGTTTCCGACATGATTATTAGCGAAAACGGAATATTAATCCCGTCGTCTGCGACGCCGAGTTCCAACACGGTTGGAACACTCCAAAATAGCCTGTCAGCATCAATTTCGATAAGATGTCCATGGCGTTTGGAACTTTTAAACGTGGATTACGCGGATTTTGGGAATCAGTTTGACTTCAAGAAAACTAACTTGCAATGGTTTTTGCATTCTGTTCTGTGTCCCATTCTTTATAACGCTTAACCAAGTCTTTAAGAAATAATTGAACTTGATTAAAAATCTCACTTGCACACTCTATATCAATCAAAAGGTAATCATAGTAGAATGTGATACCATTTTTCTTCCTTTTCCATTTATCTATATTTTTCCGATTCTCTTTTGTCAACATTTCTAAACGACCATTTGCATGTACAATGGCATTTCGTAAATCGGCGAGCATTTCAACAGTTACCTTGATGTTATCATCACTATAATACTTAAAGTGAAGAATGTGATCAAAGTATATTTCCGCCCTTTCAAGAAAACTTCCTCTTAGGTTATTCAAAGAAATGTATTGACCTTGAGTTTTTTGAATTAATTTTGCTATTTCTGTAACTGACGATTCATAAACTGAATATGTTGATATAACAAATGACCCAATTAAAAAACGAGGTATAAGGAATTCGACAGTATAATCGAATCTCTGCTTAGCGTCGCTCCATTCTGAATCTTCCGGTGTCAATTTATTTTCTTTACAATATTCATCAAAATTTGATTGGTTTTCAACGCGAAGTGATTGCATCTGTTTTTTGATAAGATCATAGTTATTTTTAAGCGCCTCAATTTCAAGTGATACTTCCAATAGACGAAAATCAAGTTTTATCTGCATCTTTTCGAAAACTTAATACCGTTGATAAATAATCAGAAACATTTTATTGTTCGCAAACGCACCTAAACCCAATTACTTCGACAATGCCTGATGGGAAACAATAGTTACGACGAGTCGTTCGGCAAAGATCTGCATCCCATTTAAAATCACCTCCACGCAAAACTCGAACCATGCTTGAACTAGGACCGGTCGGATTTTGTGTTATTATGTCTGACTGAATATCATCATCTTTTGAAACAGGCAAGATTTTTTGTTGTAGTTCTTTGACAATCTGCAATTCAATATCAGCTGGATTACCTGTTACAATGCCCATCTCAATAGCATTATTAACAACACGTTTCCTAAACTTTTCGTCTTCCTTTAAATCGTCTTCAAATGTTCCAGTTACATTAAACACCTGATTTAAACCTGAATATATCTTATCAGTAAGTCTATTACTTTTACCAAGTTCAACTGCAACTGATTCTTGTGCTGCACTTGCTAAGTTCATATACCTATTTGCATAATCCTGTGAATCAGCTGGAACATCATCAATATTAGTTTTACCTGATACATGGAATAGTGAATATTGTTTGAAGTCGGATACATCTCCACCCTGCTTAACATAATCATTAAAATACTCATCAAGAGCAATGTCTTGTAATTCCTGTGACTTCAAAAACTCGTCTTGATTAAACACTCTTCCAGCGCGTCCTAGCATACTCTTAACTACCGATGGTAGCATCTGGTAACGACCGAGCGCACCCGTTGTCTTATCAACAGATTTTTGATTGCTGCCAGAAGCTATAGCTATAGCTCTTCTCCAGCAAGATGTCATTTTTCTATCGGATGTCTCTTTCCACCATATTGAGCCGATTGTATAATATAACTTGTCACCCCAATCCGAGCACCACTCCCTTACATTTCCAGACATATCAAATAATCCCAATTCATTTGGTTTTTTCTGTCCTATGTAATGTATTCTTCCTCCGCTATTTTTGTCATACCAGCCAACTTCGTCTATATTATCACTCCCGACATATTTGTGACCCTTGCTTATATTGCCGCCACGTGCCGCGTATTCCCATTCCGCCTCTGTCGGTAATCTATACTTCTTTCCGGTTTTTCTGCTTAACCATTCACAATAAGCGACTGCATCGTTCCAGGAAATATTAATCACTGGATAGTTGTCACACTCCCCTTCTTTTCGGACTTTACCATTCTCATCACGTTTCCAAGTAAATCCTTCATTTTCTGGTATTTTGTCAAAACTTTTTGTGAACTCGTAGATTTGTTTTGTAGTCTTAGCCCAATTAATAGCAAAAAGATCATCTTCCGTCTGATAGCCAGTCTCCACAATGAACTTCTCAAATTCTGCAACTGTCACTTCATATTTTCCCATCCAGAAGTCGCTGACGGTGACGGTATGCACCGGTTTTTCATCATCATTTCCATCATTACTCCCCATCTGGAATGTTCCGCCTTTGACGAAGACCATTTCAGGTAGTCCTGTCGTGTTTTTTGGTTCTGTTATCAGCGTCTGTGGTGGTTCGCTGTGTAGGACAGGTTGTTTGCCAGCCAGTTGACCAGCGACGCTGCTCAGACAGGTCATCACATCGCCGATGTCGCCTTTGAGGTCGCATGTGCCGACGCCAATCAGACTACCTTTTTCAACGCCGACCAACCGGGCGGTTACCGAATAAGTCTGACCCACTTTGCTGATGCTTCCAACGACCATTTGTTCGACCGCCAGCAGTTGTCCGACTTCCACCGCACAGGCATCCGAAGTACAGCCGGATTGTTGAAATCCTTGCTCTTTGAGGATTGCATCCATTTTCTCGCGTTCCAGAATGACGAATTTTCCCGTCAGAAAGAGTGTCGCGCGCAGACGGTCGGTCAAAGCGCTGGCATCGTCTTTCGACACGTTCTTTCCCTCAAAATCAATGACGGCGATGTTTGTCTGTCCGAACAGCGCTGAGATAAGAAAAACAACTATTGCAAGGAGCCTTGCTTTCATATCAATCCTCTCAATTTTAAAAACACAATGGGAGATTATAAGACGAATTCTGAAAATTAGCAAGTATTTCAAGATGTTTGTGGCGTTTGAAAATCAACCAAACCAATTTCCGGCTCGCCGAAAACTGGTTTGGGTTTTGTTTTTGGTTGTGTAAATCAAAGTGTGTAAACTCATAAACAAGTTAGACATAATTCTTTAAAATTTCCTCAAAGTAAATTAACAATTGCGCATAAATAA
>PEYN01000010.1 GCA_002774355.1 Candidatus Marinimicrobia bacterium CG08_land_8_20_14_0_20_45_22
TTGTTGCGTCATCCGCTCCTGAATTTGAAGCCGCTGGGCAAAAGCCGTAATAACGCGCGGAATCTTGCTGAAGCCGATGATTTTACCGTTAGGAATATAAGCGATGTGTGCCTTGCCGAAGAATGGCACGAGGTGATGTTCGCACATGCTGAAGAAATCAACATCTTTCACAATGATCATCTGGTTGTAATTCTCGTAAATGAGCGATTCTTTCAGCATCGCGGGCACATCGACTTTATAGCCCTGAGAAATATATTGCCAGAATTCGGCGACGCGCGATGGCGTTTTCAGCAGTTCCGGCCGTTCGGGATTTTCGCCGATATTGATAAGCAAATTGCGGATGATTTCTTCAGTTTGCATGATGCCTCAGTTCAAAGCCTACCCGGTTTTTTTAATTTATGTTCCAATTCAAAAGATTCTTTTTGACGTAAAATTTCCCGGCGGAGTTCTTCCTCCGATGGAAAATAACGAAAATACTTGGAAATGAAAATTTGCTTTTGATCTTCCGGTAAGGTGAATCGGATGACGGCGTCATTTTTTTCGGCGCAGAGAATTATCCCGATGGGATTATTTTCCTCTTCCGATTTTTGCGTCCGCTGGTAATAATTCACATACATCTGCATCTGGCCGATGTCCTGATGGGTAATTTTCCCAACTTTAAGATCGATCAGGACGAAACAGTGCGCCAGCCGGTTGTAGAAAACCAGATCGATGTAAAAATGGTCGCCATCCAGAGTAACCCGCTGTTGACGAGCGACGAATGAGAACCCTTTTCCAAGTTCCAATAGAAAAAACTGGATGTGATTAATCAACGCCTGCTCGAGGTCTTTTTCGATGATTTTTTCGTGATGTTCCAGCCCAAGAAATTCCAAAACGTAGGGATCTTTGATCAAATCGGATGGAGACTGAATGATTTGTCCTTCGGATGCTAAAGCCAGAACACCCGATTTATCCTTGCTTAGAGCAAGACGTTCAAAAAGCAAAGAACTGATTTGCCGGTCTAATTCACGGGTGCTCCAACGGTTATTGGCGGTCTCGTTCATATAGAATGAACGTGCATCGGGATTTTCGACTCTTAACAACAAGCGATAATGCGTCCAGGTCAGTTCCCGCCTGATAGCCATCCCCAATCCTATAGAGGTTTTGCCACTTGCACCCATGACAGAGATAGCCATTACTTCTCGACGCAGTGCGTCGAGAATTGGGAAAAAGAGGAAAAACTTGCGCATGTACCATAAATTACTCGGATCGAAACCGTGTCCAAATTCAGCAGTGAGTCTTTTAGAAAGTTCTGCGATCAGTCGTTGCCCAAATTTCGCTCTTCTTTTGCCTTTTTGCTCCTCTTCGACGATAATCCGCCCGATATTCCAATAAGCTTCGACCATAATGAAGTTTACTGCCCGATAGGTTCTGGCTCGGGCGTTCTCTAAAACGCTACGGATATTCTGAAAAACAGATTCGGTGACTTGATTTTCTTTAGTCATTGATTCTCTAAGCAGATGGGCAAATATCGTTCAGAACACATTGACCGCATTGCGGACGGCGGGCGATACAAACCACCCGGCCATGTTCGATCAGCAAATGTCCGAGCATCGTCCATTGTTCTTTTGGGAATTGTTTCATCAAATCCTGTTCGATTTTTTCCGGGTCGGCGTTTTTTGTCAGTCCGAGCAGGTTCGCCAGCCGTTTGACGTGTGTATCGACTACGATTCCCGGCACGCCAAAAGCATCGCCGAGAACGACATTGGCGGTTTTGCGGCCGACACCTTCGAGTTGCAGAAGTTCTTCCATCGTTCTGGGAATTTCGCCGCCAAATTTATCGCTGACCGATTTCATGGCGGATTTGATTGCCTTGGCTTTATTGTTGAAAAAGCCGGTCGAGCGGATGTCGTTCTTGAGTTCTTCGAGATCGGCGTCCGCGAAGGCTTGCGCGGTCGGATATTTCTGGAAAAGTCCTGGCGTAACCATGTTGACACGCTTATCGGTACACTGGGCTGAAAGAATGGTCGCAATCAACAGCTCGCGGGGATTGGTATGATTCAGCGCGCAGTGCGCCGTCGGATAGGCGGCGGAGAGGCGGGGGAAGATTACGGAAGAAATATCAGATTTTTCGCTTCTAGTTTTATTTTCCATTTAGTGACTAAGTGAGTTGCAATTTTTGAAAAATTCGAATAATTCCATCATACCAGCCGAAGTAATCATCGGACTGAACTGCATCTGCGACAAGTTTAAGTTCATCCTGTGTCAGTTTTCGATCTAATTCCTGTTCGGCAACAGTCTGAACATCGGCGATCTGAATCGAATAAATAGTTTTATCGCTTCGCATTTATTGCTCCTGAATAAATCTGTTAAAATACCGATCTATTTCTGGACGTAATTCTATACCAACACGTTCGAAACAATCCAGCAATTGATTAAATGCTCCTTCGCCACCTAAAAAATTCCAAAACTCGTCTGCTACTTTTAATTCTTCTTGGAGATCAAGCATTCCTCTCATTGTCCAGCGGCTATAAGGTTTTGGTTCGTATGGATTATAAGGAATTGCAATGAATGATTGAACGTCTGCTTGTGGATTTGAGGCAAGTGCTGCTGCAATCCATTCTAAAAGTGTTCTTTTAAATTCCTTAAAACCACCAGCGTTTGGTTTTGCCGTCTTCAAGTCAAAAAAGTAGATAGTTCCATTATGATCAACAAGTTTAATATCAACCTTAGTGAGTTTGACAGTTTTCATTTCTCCTTGTCTACAAACCGCTCTGATTGATTTGATTTCATCTGGTTTGTTTGGGGACAAATTAGCTGTTGCTAAACCGTCCATTATATTCTGAATTACTTGGTGTGCCTCTGATGAAATTTGTGATCCCGCTGTCTGTTGTGAAGCCGCGCTTGCGAAGTTTGATGATGCGAGTTCTAATGCAACCGGTTCAAATATACTTGTTCCAAAATTCGTGTTTAAGGAATGTATAAAAGAGAATAATGCCATTCTGTCTTTGCCGAGTAACCTTGTGTGAAATGGCATTGATGCTGGTTCAGGATTATAATTCTCAAATTTATGTCGGAGACTGTTACTAAGAATATTTTCAATGGAATTAATTTTTTTTATTGATAGTGGCAATGTTCGCCTCCATTTGTTTTTACTTATTCCGAATCCTTTATATGAAAAATGATCTCTGAATATGCTCCTTTATCTTTTTCAGAACGGTTCAACACCGGCCGTCGGTAGCGATTGACGATTTTCATTCCCGCTTTTTCTGCAATGATAGGATAAAGACCATGCTTATCATTTGCGACAAGAAAAACGTTGTAGTCGGGTCTAAGGTATCTTTTACAATTGATTAAGGCATCAGAAATACCCTGGACGTAAGATTCCCGTGCTTCTCTTCCATTTCCTTTGTAAAGAGGGCCAATTTCTGACTCATCGTTTCTTTCGAATCCGAACAAGTCATATGCATAAGCATGTTGTTCGTGATAATTAATAAGACCAACATACGGCGGACTTGAAAAAATGCCATCGATTTTTTTATTCTGCACAAGACTTGCCAAATCTGGGCATTTGCTTTCAAGTTTTCCGACAATATCAATTACTCTAGAATCGCCGACGAGACAGTGTTGAAAGGTTTCGGTTCTTAACTTATTAAAAGTAGATAACCTGACGATAGTGTCTTTGCTGTATCTCTCCCACCAGTTGAGAATTGAAAAAAGTGGTTTACATATTTTTCCGTGCTTGGCACAATAGTAAGTCGTCGTCATTGGTTCTATTAAAGTTGCTAAATCGGCATGGGTCGTAGCGCGGCAGGATCGAATAGTTCTACTGAAAATAATGCTTATTGCTTTTTTTATATCGATATTCTGTATTGATTTTATTTGGGTGAAAACAAAATCTATTTCGTCTCGAATCGGTTTTAGATACCATTTATCGAGGAAATTACTTTCGGATGATTGCCTTAAGGAAATATCATATTTCTGTATCAATTTCCAGTATATCTTTAAAAATTCATCGGACTTTTTCTGCCCATAGGATTTTTCGTCGATCTTATTCTGTCGAACCTTTTGCTTGTATTCAGGAGATGGAAAAAACTCATTGTCGAATGATGACAATGTTTCGGTCAGTTTGATATCGAACTTAAGAATATTTTTTTTTGAATGAAATGCGCGAAGTGAACGTGTGATTTTTGTTATCTCTTCTTGAAGAGCAAACAAATCGTACTTTCCAATTTTCACATTACTAATCAGGGCGTTGAAAGCGGAAATATCAATTCCGACTGCATG
>PEYN01000011.1 GCA_002774355.1 Candidatus Marinimicrobia bacterium CG08_land_8_20_14_0_20_45_22
AAGGACACGTCGAAATTCACCGTCCGGATGGAGTCGTTCAGCCGTTGGTTAGTATCATTATTCCAACGGTCGGCGCGGCGGTCGGAGTTGGCTGGGATTTTTATGATGCCGGTTATGAAGCCGGGAAAATAGCCGTTCGGGTAATCAAGGGTGAAAAACCAGCGAATATTCCGTTCCAATTTATGCAAAGCGCCCGACTTTCAATCAACCTCAAAGCCGCCGAACTTCAGAATCTGAAAATCCCGGACGCGGTCATCGCCCGCGCAAAGTCAGTCATCAGGTAATGTAGTACTGTGTCAGGAGCGAAAACAGACTATCCGACGAATCAAATGCTGTTTCCAACAAGTCAAAAGGACTTTTCAACAATCCAAATATAATTTTCAACGAGTCAAAAGGACTTTCCAACGACCCAAATCAAGTTTCGAATACCTGACATGGACTGACCAAGGAAATCCACAAAGATTCGATTGTTCTCATCGGCAAGATAAAAATTTTCATTGACATTCGTCACTGCGCTTCGTATAATTCATGTAAATGAATCAGATCACTGACATAATAAAAAGCCAGGGCTCAGAGGGAAGAGTTTTACTTACCCGTCCTCCGGTTGGCCGATCTGGCGAGCCTGCCGGATTTTTTGAGACTGTTCGCCGGGAAATAAAACTGAGGAATTACAGCCAGAAGACCGCTAAAGCATATCTCAGTTGCCTACGATCATTTGTCCGCTATTTTGCACCCCGTCATCCACGTGAATTAAATAGTGATGATATTAAAAATTACCTGCTATATTTGATCGAAAATAAACAGCTAGCATCGGCAACAGTCAACCAGGTTTTCAATGCTCTGCGGTTCTTATACGTGGATCTTTACAAAATGCCATTTAAGATTGGCAATATTCCCCGACCAAAAAAAGATAAACAATTGCCTGTCATTTTAAGCCGGGAAGAGGTAATGAGCATTCTCGGTAATATTGAAAACCATAAACATAAAGCCTTGCTGATGCTGATTTATTCAGCCGGTTTGCGGGTTGGCGAAGTCGTTCGCTTAAGGATCAGTGACATTGATAGTGACCGCAAACTTATTTACCTTAAAAGCGCCAAAGGTAAAAAGGATCGCTATTCTTTGTTATCTGACACTGCTCTGGAAAATCTGAGAATATATTACCGCATGTATAAACCAAAGAATTATCTGTTTGAAGGATTTAAGGAGAATGAACATCTATCGGAACGGAGCGTTCAGGAGGTTTTCAAAAGGGCTGTCCGACAGGCTGGAATCCGCAAACATGTTACGGTTCATAGTCTGCGTCACTCGTTTGCAACTCACCTGCTTGAGTCCGGAGTTGACTTACGATATATACAGGAGGTGCTTGGTCATGCCAGTTCAAAGACGACGGAAATTTACACGCATGTCAGCCACCAAAAACTTGGTCAAATCATTAATCCACTGGATGCGGCTTACCATGCTCAGAGATAGTGAAAAATATACGCAATGCGCATACCCTACCATTTTAGGGCAGATATACGCAATGCGTATAGCA
>PEYN01000012.1 GCA_002774355.1 Candidatus Marinimicrobia bacterium CG08_land_8_20_14_0_20_45_22
GGAGAACCGACCGTACCGGTAGCGATTCCAAAATCATGCGCCAATATTACGACATGTACTTTAAAGACTCGATCATCATCGAGCGGTATTACGACGCCAAAACCGAAGTTTATTATTCGCTTTGCCGCGCTCTCCGGTGACGAGAAACGGGTGGCTGGTTACAGATGACGGTTTTCACGGACAAACTCAATCTACCGAATTTTACTTAATCCTACTTAATCAATCCGCCGATGGCAGACAGGCCCATTCTACTCAATATACCTATTCTACCTATTCCAACTAACTCAGGACGGCGGTGCGTATTTGAAGTTGATAGTTCCGACTAATTGCCGACCTTGTTTGTCTCGTGGCACAACAAGTCCGATATACGTTTAAATTTTATGCGTCACTCGTTTTTCATAATGAAAATACATCGGCTTGACCAATGGTTTGAGAACCATCACCGTCGGTTCCATCTGGAATTCATAGCAATCCGTGACGTTGACGATCTTCGAACCGATGTGCTGGATTTGAAAATCGACAACCATCATTCGTTCGGGTACTAATAGTTTGAATGTTATCTGATTCTGCCTGAGAATTGTATCGATATTTTTCCGAACGATTTCTTCATGTCTGCCGGAGCGGGAATCGTGGATAGTGTAACCGATCAGGTCGAAGGAATCGTTTTTATACCGCACTTTCTCCGAGACGATCCATTGTCCAGACGCAGTGAAGTAATCGGTCGTTTTAATCGCCAGCCCATTCTTTTTGGTGTATCGACCCGTCAAACTATACACGGGCTTGCTTTCGATTGTAACATTACCGTAAAAATTCTCCGACGCTCCGAAAAGCGCGGACGTTAAGCAGAAGACCGTTAATGTCGTCATCCAACTTCGAATCATATCAAAATCCTGTTTCAATAAAAACGATAGTGCTAATTGGTAAAAAACAAAACCTGGTAGAACTTATCGAATCCCACTGAGAAAGGAAACGACCGGCTGATTTTGAAGTGGTGTGATGCCGGAAATGTTCCGGTTTGACGCACGATGCCTTTAAACTTCTTGAATGTCTGAGAAACGCTCGATAATTTCCGTCGGTTTGGCTCTCTGTATCTTTAACAACCGAAGGGAGGAGGCAATATGAACGCGTGGGATTTGTCTTTGAGTCTGAAAGATCTGGTGCTGGATTTTACTTA
>PEYN01000013.1 GCA_002774355.1 Candidatus Marinimicrobia bacterium CG08_land_8_20_14_0_20_45_22
ATTAAAACTATTGGAAACATTGGATTTTCGAGCGCCTTTATATAGTTTCAATTCCACGATTGGTCTGATTAAAACAGTCAATATCATCATTTTACAAAGATCACTTGTCAAAGATCATTCATTTTATACACATTTTCAAGGAATTTTGCAGTAAATCAGCGAGGAGAAGAAACATTATCTACGGTTCACTGCTGATTCTATTTGGTTTCCATTGAGAAAGATCGTCACATTTAACTTACTGATCGACGGATTTAAAACATAATTCATTTTACGACTAAGGTTTTAGATGAAATTTCCAACCTGAGATTTTTCGATTCCGACAATTTGCTTGGAACGATAACTCCTTTCGCCGAGTTCGAAAATAATGATACTGTCTGCCTCCTTTTTGATCCGTTTCTTCAACCCGGCAATCACTTCGGCCAGTGTTCCTTCGGTCAACTCACCTTCGAAGACCGAGTTTTGGATCCAAAAAAGGTACTTCTTTAAAAACTTATGAATTTTTCCCACTCGCTTTTGTCCGACGTCATAAACGAAGATGTAATACACTGAGTTCTCCTCACCACCATACGTGAAGCGGTTTGTACTCTTTCTCTTTCAACAGATTTTTGATCAACTTATAAAGTTCAAGTTTGATTAGTTGTTTATAACTGACCGATCGATTCAATTGCCGGTGTTTGATTGTCGTTCTTAGCCGCTCATCCCACTCTTTGAGAAACACCTTCCGCCCTTTTTCATTCAGGTAACAAAAATTCAAATCCCGGTCGAAATCATCCAACTTTATCATCTTCAGATTGATAAGGCGAAAAATCAGTTTATCGACGAGAAACGGTTTAAATATTTCTGCAACATCTAAAGATAATGAATAACGCCTGACACCCGGCTCATGCAAATAACTAATTGTCGGATTCAGCTGCGTATGATAGATTTCACCTAGAGTCGTCGTGTACATCAACGAATTTCCAAATGAAATCAACGCATTCAGAGAATTTTCCGGAGGACGTTTACTGCGTTTGTCAAAAGGTTCTTCCCAGTTTAGCAAAAAATCCCATGCATCGTAGTAAATCTTGCGTCCCTGCGCCTCGATTACCATTAGGTGATTGACATTCCGGGCAGTATCGATATCCGATTTCAATTGCTCAATCTTTTGAATTGAGTGAAACACCCTATCCGGATGTTCTTTAAGATTCAGCAAGATGTGGAAAAACGCCGACTCTATGATTTTCTTCGCAATCTTCAGGCGTTCATCCGGATCAAGATAGGCTTTCACTTGATTGACCAATAGCTCGCCTGCGACTAATTTCTCACGCGGATAAAAACTGCCAGTATAAAAGCCGTAGTAATTGAATTGGTGCAGGACTATTCCATGCTCCGAAAGAAAGTTGAAAAAATTTGAGTTGTAATCATTCTGTCCAAAACAATAGAGCGATTCGACGGTCTCGATCGGAATCGGTTTGCGAACTGCTGGTTCGTTTTCGGTTTCAGTTTTATCAAAAAAAATGGTGTTGTCTTTACGACTCAGACGGCCATCGTTGAGAATGTAGAATGGTCTTTTCATGGATGGTTATTTGCTGATAGGTTGTTATTTCGATTTTTAGACGCAGATCCGTTATGATTACTTATGATAATGATTTTTATTTTTCTTTTCATAACTAATCGGCGTTAATTCCCTTTTCTCTTCTCATATTAAATAATTTCTCGAATTATTCCTTTATAAAGCTTTCCTGTAATACCTTTTCCTTCGCAACCAGGAGTATAAATCTGTGAAAAATGAATTTTTATTGGTTGACTATTTTCTTTCTGCTCGATTTTATAGTATGGCTCAAGAGTTCCTTTATTAATATGATTACTCGTAACATAATGGGCACTTTTTCCATCAACATTAATCTCATTTTTTGTGGAATCAGAAACATTCCATTTATCCGGTTTTAAATCCTTAATGTTTGCTAAACGCAATAATCCCAATCCATAGGTTCTTTCGCCACCGACCTGAAGAGTCAAACCGCCTTTTAAATAATCTGCAATGACCTTGCTATTATCTCCATCCAAATCCATTAAAAGAATTCCTTTCCAAAAAAGGTCACCCGAGTTCGTTTTGGATTTCTGAAGCAGGATTTCGATCTCATGCAGGGTTTTCTCCTTTGCGGATTGAGTCTCCGCCAGAATCGCGGTGGACATAATGGTGTCGGTGAATTCGTAACGAAATTGCCTTTCCGTATAATTGCCAAAACAGAGTTCACCGTTTCGGTAATTGGGGAAAAGAATCTCGCTACCAATAACCGGGTAGAAATTCGAGATTTCCTGAAACGGATCGAGATTCAGCTCTGATTCACTTTTTCCTAAAAAACGGCCCAGTCCCGCCGTTAATGCACCCCACATGGTATAGCCGGGAATAAACAGGCGAGTCGGCGCCATCACCCCGTAACTACCCATGCCGATATGCAATGGCTGGATAGGCTCAAAGGTCAATTCATACCATTGTTTACTCATTATCTTTCTCCAGGGCTTTGAGATGATAGCGGGTGTAGGTCAGGATTCTTTCGAGTATATCCTTGAAGAACAGCAGATCAGGAAGATTTTGGGACAGTTTCTGGAAAAAGTCGTTATTGAAATCCTCCCCATATTTTTTAAAAAAGTCCTTTAAATCCCTCAAGTGATTTTTAATTACTTCATCCCAGATTTTTTTACTTATACAAAAAACATAAAAAGCATAGACGCCGTCATTGGCCAGAACACCAAAAGCTTTTTCTAAGTTATTTTTTTTCTTTTTATCGGTTTTAACTGAGTCTGCCAGGTCAAAACTGATTTTGTTGATTGTAGAATCTAAATTCGTCATAATTACCTC
>PEYN01000014.1:0-735 GCA_002774355.1 Candidatus Marinimicrobia bacterium CG08_land_8_20_14_0_20_45_22
AACACACTGCTGGCTGGATTATGATCCGCCAACCGCTTACCTGAAAATGGAAAAGGAAATCAAAGAAGGTAAGCCATTTCCCTTAAAAGGAGCCAGTGCAATGGAAGTGGCTCGTGCGGTTCCAGGAATCGACATTATGTTTACTGGGCACTTGCATCGAGGTTTTTACAAACCATGGGAAGATGCTGTTAATCACACACTTATCTTTCAAAATTATGCCAACGGAAGTAATCTTGGCCATGTCAACTTTTACATTCATCGGAAGACTGGAACGCTTGCTGGCTATGACTTTGTCAGTGATGAAGGAGCGATATTTACGCTTTTCGAGGACGATTTTTTACCCGACACGGGAATTGCCAAACAGATCGACGAATTGGCGAAAAAAGCCGAAGCAGGATTTGACGAAGTCATCGGAAATGCCAAAGGAAAATTGACACGATCGAATGAAGGCGAATCTTCGATGGGCAATTTCGTTGTTGACGCAATGAGAATCGAAGCGAATGCGGACATTGGATTTTCAAATCATGGCGGCGTCCGTGCTGATCTATCGGCTGGACAGATAACGCCACGGGATTTGTTCCGAGTTATGCCGTTTGGTAACCGACTTGTTATTTTTAATGTGACCGGTGAATTTCTAAAATCGCTCATTGAAGACCGCGTTACTGGAAATAGCCGGGGCATGTTGGTTTCTGGCGCAAAAGTCTTAATCGATAGAAGGAAGCCGGATGGAAACCG
>PEYN01000014.1:745-1104 GCA_002774355.1 Candidatus Marinimicrobia bacterium CG08_land_8_20_14_0_20_45_22
CCGTGTTGTGTCTTTTTTGATTGGCGATAAACCGGTTGATCCAAAGAAGATGTATAGATTAGCCGTTTCCGATTATCTCGCAGAAGGAAATTCTGGATTCGATCGCCTGACGCAAATAGCGCCGGAACATGTTATTTTTACGGGGACGTTGTTAAGACAAACAATGATCGACTACGTCAGTAAATATTCGCCAGTCACCTCGACGCTTGATGGACGATGGAAAGAAATAAAATAAAACATGGCGATATATCGTATCACTAATCGAAGTATATCCCGCATATTCTCGATATTGATCCTGATCTTTTCTTCTGCCTTATCCCAAAGTGAAAATAAATATTTTTTGACGTACGACGATTTTA
>PEYN01000015.1 GCA_002774355.1 Candidatus Marinimicrobia bacterium CG08_land_8_20_14_0_20_45_22
AGTGGTATTAAAAACGCGGAAATCAGTGTCCTCGAAATTCCATAGAAAACCCTGATAAGTCATCAATGAACCGATCAGTTTTACACGTTCGTTCATATTATGGGTAACGGTCATTCCGAGCGCCTTACCGGGCGAACCGGCGTTTCCGACGTATGAAGTCCCAAGATCATCCGCGTTGTAAACCAATCGTGAACGCGGGACAAATTGGGTAAAATTGATTGCATACAGGATGGAAACCTGATCATAGCGGGAAAGCCGCATGATCGCCTCTAAGCGCGTCTCATTTGCCTGATAAAAAGATGAAGTGAGTTCGTTCGTCTTATCGCGATGTTGCCACTTCTGTCGAATCCTGAACCGAAATTTAAATAATGGCCGATAATCCAACTGCGCGACCAGCCGGCTAAATTGTGCCTTGTCCGCAACGCGTTGCCAGATGTCCTGCTCGATCGTGGCGACCAACGATCTGTGAATCTGATAGCGAGTCGAGTAATAGAGTCCTTTTTCAGCTTGCGGTTGCGCCGTTCCGGAATATAAATAACCGAGAACTGCATCTTTCAAATAATAAGAGTCTTCGTAAATGGTTCCTTTGAATCGTTGATAGTTGCTAAATGAACGCTGGTATGGATTGTCAAATTCCAGATCGTAGTTCCGATATAAAAGCAGAAAATTGAAATTGTCGAACTGAATATAACCGGATAAAACGTAAGCCTTAGGATCGCCTTTGACGTCTGTCAGTCTCTCGTTTTTGTCCAATTGTGCGAACTCGCCCTGAAATGACAAATTTTTAATAACTGACATAAATTCCAAACCGTAAACCCGTCTCTGCGACCGCGCATTTTTCCAAAAATCCGAACGCCAATCCGATGAATAAGACGCTTCGATTTCGCTGTCGGCGGAATTCCCTATCTGCGTCAGGTATTTTCCCTGACCGGAAGTATTCAAAAGCGTTGCTTTGATCTGCGGATCAAGAATGCGGTTGTAATAGCTGTGATAAATCGTTCCGCCAATATATGTACCCGGAAAGATCGAATATTTTACGTTTCCGGCGAATAGCAATTCTTTTACGGATTTGATCATCGGATTCGGAATGCTATCGTAGAGTCCGTAATTCAGACGTGGATACATTGTAATGAATGTCGAGAACGAACCGTCAT
>PEYN01000016.1 GCA_002774355.1 Candidatus Marinimicrobia bacterium CG08_land_8_20_14_0_20_45_22
AATGTGATCGCGCATCAACTACAAATAACAGAAGATCTGCCAGTTGGATCGTTTTCCGACTTCGCGAGATTCCAGCACTTTCGAGAATTTCGTTGGTGTCACGGAGTCCGGCTGTATCAACCAATCTGAATTGATAACCATCCTTTTGAATACTTTCTTCGATCGTATCGCGAGTTGTGCCGGGTATTGGCGAGACAATAACTCGCTCTTCTTGCAGGAGCGCGTTAAACAGGCTGGATTTTCCGGAGTTCGGCGGGCCAACAATCGGCACATAAAGACCGGCGCGAACCATTTTTCCGTAAGAAAAAGTTTTCATCAGAATGCGAATGTCCTGTTGTATAGATCGAATCTCATGCTCTACCTGGCCATGAGACATAAATGAAATGTCCTGGTCGGAAAAGTCTAATTCCAATTCAAGCATTGATATGATTTGAATGATTCTTTGTTTCAGGTGCCGGAAGTATGCGCCTCCCTCGCCTAATAATTGGCGGCTTGACTCGCGGTGGGCGCTTTGGGTGTTTGAATAAATGAGGTCGGCGACGCTTTCGGCTCGAAGCAGATCGATTTTTCCATTGAAAAATGCGCGCCGCGTGAATTCTCCCGGTTTTGCCATAACGGCGCCGCATTGAAGGCAGAGATCAATGATCGATTCAATAACGTATGGACTTCCGTGACAAGAAAATTCAATCATATCTTCGCCCGTATAAGATCGTGGAGACTTAAAATAGGTTAGCATAATTTCATCAATAAATCGCTCTTCCTTCCATATCCGTGCAAATTGAACAACGTTTGGCGTTGGCGGCGTTGGGGGGCGCGTTAATTTCCCGGCGATTTCAAGAGATTTTTGTCCCGAGAGACGTATGATGGAAATCGCGCCAAACCCAGGCGGGGTTGAGAGTGCGACAATTGTTGTTTTTGCTTTTCGAGGCATATTCCATGGGGCGATTTATCTTTTTTTTGTCTTCATTTGAAGTTGCCGAATGGCGTCAATTGTTCGCTGTTTAGGTTTTTTGGGCTTTGCGTTCGGAGTCAACCACTTTTGTTGAATAATTGAAAGAATATTGAAGAGGGTATAGTAAAGATTTAGGCCGGACGGGAATTGATTGAATAAAAAGAAAAATACGATCGGCATAAAATACATCATCATTTTCTGCTGTTGATTTGATGATACGGTCGACATTTTTTGCTGAATGATCTGAGAAAGAACCATCAATATCGGCAAAAGATTGATCTGACTGCCGTAAATCGGAATCGCGAACGGAAGTGTAAAAATTGTGTCTGGGGCGGATAAATCTGTAATCCACCCGATAAAAGCGGCTTGTCGCAATTCGATCGTTGAGCGGAAAACAATGAACAATGCCCACAGAATTGGCATTTGCAGAAGAATCGGAAGACATCCACCCATTGGGTTTACGCCGTGTTCCTTGTACAACTTCATTGTTTCGGTGTTCAATTTTTGAGGATCGTTGCCGTATTTTTCCTTTAGTGCCTCCGTTTTGGGAGCTAATTTCTGCATCTCTTTCATCGATTGTGTTGACTTGTTGGTCAGTGGCGTTAGAACGACTTTCAAAAGAATTGAGAAGATGATCAGCACCCACCCATAATTCGGAATGAGTGTGTGCATCCAGGTAAACACCCACAAAATGCCCTTGCTGATTGGTCGGATGATACTGGCGCCAAAGTTCATGATTTCATCGAGATTAACATCAAGTTTTTTGATGGTCTGATAGTCGAGCGGGCCGATGAAAAGTTGGGTTTGATTAACGGTGTTGACGGGTAAGTAAAGATACATGTTGAATACTTTTTGGAAGTTTTTTCCTTCAAGAGGAATTCCCTCCGCCGTTAAGCGGTAACCAACGCCATTCCCGCTTGCTAGAATAGCCGCAGTAAAATACTTGTTTCTAATGGCTGTCCAGCCGGTATTTCCTGTGAAGGAACTCTGATTTTTTCTGCCCGATTTTATATCTAAGTCCACGGCATCGCCCGCGTTGTATGCATAGGCTTTCGAATAGTCAATATCGTCCTTGATCAAAGTTTCTGTATAAGGTAATCCTCCCTCCCATGATAGCTCGTAGAATTGTGCGGCGATATTTTCCCGCGATCCCGTTACATCGGTTGCTAGGTCGATAGTATATTTGTCACCATAGAAAACGAAAGTTTTCCTTGCCAGCGCTCTGGAGGAAGATTTTAATACAAAAGAAAGAGACAGGGAATCGGTTTCATTAAGCGTCCAAATGTTATTTGGGGTGACGCCGCCTCGAGGCGCATCAAGCGAAAATGGTTGGTTTAACTCTACCGAATCTCCGTCAACTGAGATATATTTAATGAAAAGTGATTTGACATCGCCGCTTTGTACGAGGTCGACAAGAGTCGTATCGTTATTCTTAATCATTCGGTAGTTTTTTAGGATAAAACTCGTAAGGGTTCCGCCACCTCTGTTTGATAACACAATGTGATACAGTTTAGTATCAATTGTATAAAGAATATCTTTTTCCTGAATTTTAGGCGTTGGCTGGCGATGACGGACACGGATCGTTTGTTGAGAAGAATCTATCTTGGATATAGTTGTTTGTCGGCCGCCAACCACATTGGGAGCAGTCGGTTGTTCTGGATTAATCATCTTGAAATAGTGTGGCATTGCAAGAATGATTAGAAAAACTAAAATAAAACCGATGATTGACTTTTTATCCATAATGTTTATTCCTTTGGGGGGGTAATGGATCATATCCGCCTGGGTGAAACGGATGACACTTAAGAACTCTTTTTGTACTCAAGAAAAGAGCATAAAGAAGATTGTACCGCCGAAAAGCTTCTATCGCATAATTTGAGCAGGTCGGATAAAAACGACAAGATTTTGGCAAAACCGGTGAAATAAAGATTTGATAAAAACGAATAAGGGTAATCACCAAATAATTAATTATTTTCATAGTGAGTTACGCTTCGTTTATTATCGCTTGATATAGGTTAGCGTAAACCAATTTGTTTGGTTCCGATAATACAGTGAAAATCATTGCAACGGGTTTATCAAAATGACCGCGTGAATTTCGAAACGCCTCGCGAATAATTCTTTTTATTCGGTTGCGGCGCACAGAGCCTTTAATGTTACGTCGAATGGAAACAGATAGCTTCCATGTCTCGAATGGAACAACGCTAATCAAAATACTGTCAAATCTAACGGCTTTATGAGTGTTAATAAGGCGTTGACGAATATTCCAATCCAAGAACCTTTGCTCTCTTGGTAAATTAAGCCGAAAGGACTTTTCTTCCTTTTGCGCGTCTTCTGGCGAGCGTTTTTCTTCCGCCATTTGTACTCATTCTTTCTCTAAAACCTTGAGCGTTTTTTTTCTTGCGATTGCTGGGTTGAAACGTTCTTTTCATTTGAACCTCTTCTATAAAGAAATACCATTTCCAAAATCTGACTAATTTAAATTTTTTTATGAGATTAACAAGCCGTTTGTTTGAGTTTTGTTTATTTCTAAACTCTTTTGCTTGTTTATAGAAATGGGATGATTAGGTTATAGTGGATGATTTGAAATGATGTTGATAACTTGTTGATGAAGGGCATTTTTGGGAATTATCTGTGAGTATATCCGATAGAAATAGCGTGCAGTATTCTGCCTCCTTGCGAGTTGTATCGCCGGGCGCGCGGGACTTTTTATATCGGGAGATCGTTCGCTGTTATTTTAAAAAATTCAACGAGAGTTTTTTTCTGATTAATATTATCCAATTTTTTATTATTTTTGAAAGAATGAAACGGTAATGTTGATAACTTAAACGGAATGGAAGAAAAGAACATGGAAGGAACGCATGATTTTCAGGTGGTATGGAATGACTGTTTGAACTATGTAAAACAAAGAATTCCGGCACAGACCTTTGATACATGGTTTCTTCCCATTCAGGCAATTTCTATAACATCTGAATCTTTGTTTTTGCAGGTTCCCAATAAATTTTTTTACGAATGGATTGACAGTCATTATCGAGATATCTTGGAAAAAGCTTTGAGATTCGCTACCGGCAACGGATTGTTGATTAAATATACGGTTCTTTTGACAGACAACGATTCAAAAGAAAGTCAAAAGCCAAACCCCGAGACGGAAACAGAGAGCCTGTCTGATAAATTGCCGCGAACCGGAATGATAGAGCGAGGTACAAAGATTAACGAGAAGTACGTTTTCGACTCTTTCGTTGAGGGCGGTGGAAATCAATTTGCAAAAGCCGCCGCAGTTGCAGTTGCAAACGCGCCGGGTAAGACATCCTTTAACCCGTTGGTCATTTATGGCGGGACGGGATTGGGTAAAACCCACTTGCTTCAAGCTATCGGAAACGAAGCATTATCCACCAATCGGGCGAAGCGCGTGGCATATGTATCGAGTGATTCTTTCACACTCGATTTTATCGCGGCTACACAAAAAAACAAGACAACAGAGTTCTCGAAGTATTATCGTAGCGTTGATATGTTGCTTCTGGATGACATCCAGTTTTTCCAAAAAAAGGAACAAACACAAGAGCAATTCTTCCACATTTTCAATGACTTGTACCAGCATCGCCGCCAAATCGTTTTGACGACAGATCGACCACCGATGGAGCTGCGCGGATTACAGGAACGGCTACTATCTCGTTTTCAGTCCAGCCTGACGGTTGACATTCAACCGCCCGATCTTGAAACTAGAATTGCGATCCTTCAGAAGAAAGCCGAAGACGATAAATTGGATATTCCCTATGAAGTCATTGAATATATTGCTACTAATATCCGATCCAATATCCGAGAACTTGAAGGCGCCATGATTCGACTTCTTGCTCATTCATCCCTGCTAAGTGTTGATATTGATCTTCCGCTCGCGCAGAAAGTATTAAAAGAAATCTTGGGCACGCGAACAACCTCGTCAATATCTATCGAAAATATCCAGAGTGTCGTTGGGGCTTTTTTTAAGATAAATCTTGATTCTATGGTTGGAAGCAGCCGAACCAAAGAAGTTGCAGAGGCAAGGATGGTCGCCATGTATTTTGCGCGCGACCACACGAACCTTTCACTAAAAACCATCGGACTTTATTTTGGCGGGCGCGATCATTCAACGGTCGTTCATGCCTGTAAATGGGTAGAAATTAAGATGAAGAGCGATTTGGTATTTTCAGCCCGAATCACCGAGATGAAAAAAAAGATCGTCTCGTTGGTTTAATACCATTCCAGTTTAATCAAATCCCAAAGAAAAATTTTTACAAAAAAAAAGATTTGACTTGCTCGATTTGTTTTTGTATAATTACCTAAAAGTTGGCCAAAAAATTGATTGATGGCTTTTCAATTTAAAAAAAAAGAAGGAGGAAACGTAATGGCTTGGTCAAGAGGTAGTGTAAACAAGGTGATTTTGGTTGGTCGGTTGGGACGCGATCCAGAGGTGCGCTATACGCCAGCTGGAGATGCAGTAGCAGAAGTTTCCCTCGCGACGTCGGAAATGTCCAAAGACAAAAGCGGCGAAACCAAAGAAAAGACAGAGTGGCACAAATTGGTCATGTGGCGACAGCGCGCTGAGTATGCAAAAGAGTGGCTGAAAAAGGGAAACCTGATCTATGTCGAAGGAAAACTTCGCACGAGAGAGTGGGAAGATAAAGACAAACAGAAACACACTAAGGTTGATGTCGATGTCGATCAGGTAATTCTGCTTGCCGGAAGTCACGGTAAAGACAAAGATGTGGCTGAGCCGGAAGCGCCCCCCGCTCCGACCGAAGGCGGCGACATTCCTTTTTAATTTGTTTTTTCTTTTTGATTGTCTGAAACGGCGATTGTCGGCTTTCATGAGAACGGCTTATCAGTAAACAAAAGAACTTTTACCGATAAACTCTCTTAATATGGATGTCGGAGGGATTTCGTCGTTTTCAATCGGCAAAAAATACGACAAGAAGTACAACAATCGGTCTGCTTCCGGGTAACTTTTATCGTTAATTGGTACTTTTTTAAGAGCCAGTTCAGCGGGTGTTTTGAGTGCGCCAATCTCATAGACAAGCGATGAATTGAACATGATGTTCGCTTGTCCTTGATAGGTAAAGATATATTTCTTTTCGCCCCCAACAACCTTTTTCCACATGTGAATGGTTTCTGCGGCGGAATAGCCACGATATTTTGCGTCTCGGACAATCCTCCGTATCAGGCGCGTATCGTGAGTTGGAATCCGATTTGTGTCATCAAAATTCAGATGCGTTAGCGGGCTGATATATATCCTGAATTTCTGGCGATCTTCTATCATCGGTGTCAGGTTAGGATTGATTCCGTGAATTCCTTCAATGATAAAAATCGTGTCTTTATCGGACTTAATTTCTGTTTGTCCGGCGACCTTTCTTCCTATTAAAAAATTATAAACCGGCGGCGTTACAGTTTTTCCGGACAAGAGTCGTTGAAGATGTTCAGTCAACAATGTCAAATCAAGGGCATCGAGTATTTCAAAGTTAATGCCTTTACCGGTTTCATCTTTGAGCTCGTCGCGGTCTTTAAAATAATTGTCGAGTGAAAGTGTTATAACTTTTCGCCCGAGAACGCGCAATTGGACGTAAAGCCGTTTCATAAATGTAGTCTTGCCCGAAGAGGACGGACCGGCGACAAACACCAATCGTGCTTGATTAGGATTTTTATCAATCTGGTCGGCAATCGCGGCGATTTTCTTTTCTTGAAGCGCCTCGGAAATTTTGATGACATCCGAAATGGTGTTTTCTACAACAGCCCGGTTCAGGTCGGAAGCGTACGATAATTCTAGAATGCGTCCCCAATCGTGTGCTTCGTGGAAAATTTCGCCTAATTTACTTTGGGCCTGATAAGAGTGAAGCCGATTGGGGTTCCCTTCGATCGGCACACGGAGCACGAAACCAATATCATAAGGTACAATTTCGTAACATTGGATCAATCCGGTTTCCGGCGCCAGAGGGTTTGGAAACCAGAACATTTCACCGCGCAGATCGTAAAGAGTTACAAAATTTGCGGAACATTGATTTAGCAGTCGAACGGTATCTGCTTGGCGACGGCTTATGAAGTGGTGAATTGCATCGCTGAGCGTCCAAACAACTGGACGTATCGGTAAGTTTTCGGCAACCAAATTGGCGAACTCTCTCCGGATATTTTCGATCTCTTCGCTATTAATTGGTGTTTCATCTAAAAATTCGCAATAGATACCGTCGCAAATGCTGTGTTTGACGAAAAATCTTCGTTTGGGAAACAATTGCCTGGCAACGAAAGAAAGAATCAAAATGGCAGCGTTTTCATAAGCGCGCCGCTCGGATTCATAAAAATGATTTAGCGTACTAATAGAAGAATCGGTCTGAATGGTTTCGTTCAAAGAGGCAAACAGGTCGTTTTTAACCGTTAGGAATGGAAGATAAGCGTCATTTGGAAGATGTGAGCGGAGCAGATCGCGGATCGTTTCACCGGGCTTCGTGGTGATTTTGATAGATTCGTTTATCTTGATGTGGATTCGTTCCATCAGTGGCTAAATTATAGAAAAGAATTTAAAAAATAAAGGTTGGTTTTTTTAAAATTGAAATGATAATTTCCATTCGTGTGTTATTTTTTGTTTGGTTTTATGACAATATAAGGAGTATCTGTGATGCCAGAATTAGTAATGGAGCGACCCGTGCATTCGGCTGAGTTTCGAGCCAGGAGATTCCAGAACTGGATCATTATCGGTTTTTTGTATTCATTTTTCTACATGTCGAGGTACAATTTTTCCGCGATTGCACCAACCTTGCAAGGGATTTTTGGCTGGACGAAAAGTAATTTGGGCGTTTTCGAAACACTTTTGCCGCTGGTTTATGGCCTGTCGGTTGTCATCAATGGTCCGATAGCGGATAAAATCGGTGGTCGCAAAGCTTTTTTAATTGGCGCCGTGGGTGTTGTTATTATGAACGGGCTTTTCGGTTTTTTGCATATTCTGATACAAACTCCAGCCGTTTGGGCAGATAAAAATATCGTTAGCGAAACGATATTAAATTACGGACTCTCGAAAACCACTGTGCTCTGGACGCTGGCGATAGTCTGGGCAATCAACGGTTATTTTCAATCGTTCGGCGCGCTTTCTATTGTCAAGATTAATGCGCAATGGTTTCATGTTACAGAGCGGGGCACATTCTCCGCGATATTCGGCGTTTTGATTCGATTCGGTCTGATTCTGGCATTCTCTGGCACGCCGCTGATCGTGAAATTCTTGCCATGGTACTGGGCTTTCTGGATTCCGGCCATTGTCGTTGCGGTTTTGTTTGTACTGACGACGTTCTTTGTCAGAGATACACCGGCCGCCGCGGGTTATCCGGATCTAGACACGGGTGACGGGACGGTCAATGTTGAGGAGAAAGTCAAATTCAAAGAAGTGCTTACCAAAGTATTCGGCAGTAAGATCATGTGGACGATAGCGATTGGCTCGATGATGATCGGCTTCGTGCGGCGTGGAGTGGTCGATGCTTGGTGGCCGCTTTACTATAAAGAAGTACAGGGCGTTACCGGAGTCGATCTTGCACCGCAATTGACGGCATGGGGCATTGCAATTTTAGGTATTATCGGTGGTTTTGCATTTGGAATTTCGTCCGACCGGGTTTTTGGCGGACGCCGAGCGCCGGTGATCGTTATTGGTTTTATCGGCATGATCGTCGTGCTTAGTTTTTTCTATCTTGCCGATGTTTTTCAGCTTGGACCGATTGCAGCCGCTATTTCACTGGCTTGCCTGTCGTTCTTTGTGAATGGATCGCATGGTATGATCGCCGGGGCAGCCACGATGGATTTCGGTGGACGCAAGGCCGCCGGAACCGCCGTAGGTTTGATTGACGGTATGCAGTATCTGGCGGGTGCATTCGTCGGAATGCTCGTCGGGTACGTAACCACTAATTGGGGCTGGCAAGCCTGGAAACTTTGGCCGATTCCGTTTGCCCTTATCGGAGCAGTCGTAATGTCGCTGTTATGGAACACCACACCCCAAAGAAGAGCAAGTCATTAATACGAATATAGGAGAAGACATCATGGGAAAAAACATTTTTGATATTCTTATTCTGAATGGTCGACCCGCATCCGGTAAATCGGAAGTCATCGACTATCTAAAAAAGCAGACGCCAGAAGTTAGGGGAAAGCGGTTTCATATTGGAAATTTTGACGAGATCGACGATTTTCCGATGCTCTGGATATGGTTTGAGGAAGACGCAATTCTGGAAAAACTGATGGACAAACCGCGAATTCATTCGGACAAAGATGGATATTTCTTGCACGAATATCTTTGGCATCTGCTGATCGAGCGGATTTCGATGGACTATTCGAAACGACTACGCGATCATGAAAATTACCACGATCATACAACAACGCTCGTTGAATTTTCTCGTGGCTCGGAACACGGCGGTTACCGGGCGGCATATCCGCATCTTTCTCAGGAAATATTGAAGAAAGCGGCAATTTTTTATATCGATGTTCCATTTGAAGAATCACTCAGAAAAAATCGCAAACGGTTCAACCCGGAAAAACCAGATAGCATTCTTGAACACGGTTTACCGGACGCGAAACTGAAAAGATTATATGAATTTTCCGACTGGGAAGAATTTAAAGGAACCGATCCAGAGTTTGTTACGGTCAAAGGTATTCAAGTGCCATATGTTGTCCTGCACAACGAGCCCGATATTACCACGGCGCGTGATGAAAACCTTGGAAACGTGCTTGAACAACTATTCGGAAAACTCTGGAAAACCAGAAACCGCTAATCCCGAAGAGTCAGAATAACCAACCGCCCGCGATGCTTGAACATGCGGGCGGTTTTAATTATGATTGATCAAATTCTTTGTTCAGGGGGTCGAGGGCGGTGTTTGTTCGGGTGATTTTTCCCGGATAAACTTGAGAATTTTGTCTTTGAGAATATTTCGCGTGATTCGAAATGCCATCAGTCGCCGTTCTTCATTTCCGATAACGCGAATTGGATCGTCTATGTACCAATTAAGCCTTTCGTTTTTTCCCGGAAAGTTGGGACAGCTAATTGCCGCAACCTCACAGAGCGGAATAACATAGTCGAATTCCGTGTTTTTGTAAACGTCGAGGTGTTTGGATTCTTGTCCTTCCGTAGAAATTCCAATCTCTGATAAAACCTGCCGCGTGTAGCGATGCAATCCCGCAGGACTCGTGCCGGCACTGTGTGGATCAAACCATTCGCCGCCGAAATTTCGCATCAGGGCTTCTGCCATCTGACTTCTGACGGAGTTTCCGGTGCAGATAAACAGAATGGGTATTTTTTTCATTGACAATTCCTTATGTTTTAGAAACAATATCTAACAAAAATGACGGTTGAATATTAAAGACTTTGTACATTTTTTACAATCTTTGTCTTTAACTTTGCCCGGTGATGAAGGAAAATGTGAAGAATCTGGAGGATTTTATCCGGCAATTTTGTCGGGATGCTGGTTTCTCGGCTTACGGTTTTGCGCCGCCCGTGCTGGATGAAAAGTATCGAATTCGTTTTGCATCGTGGATTTCTGGCGGTAAGCATGCAGATATGGTGTGGATGGATCCCGATGTTTCGGGACGGGAACGAACCGACCTGACAATCCGGTATCCTTGGGTGAAATCGGTTTTAGTTGTTGTGGAGAATTATTTTTCGGATTACCCCAATCGCTATGAAGATGCAACGATATCGAAATACGCCAGAGGTGAAGATTATCATCGTATTCTCAAGCAGAAATTGCGTCAACTGCTATCCGTTTTAAAATCGGTGGAACCTTCTATCGTGGGAAAAATATTCGTTGATACAGGCGCGGTTCTGGAAAAAGCATTTGCCGTTTCCGCTGGACTTGGTTGGCTGGGAAAAAACACGACTCTCATCGTTGAGAATGTTGGATCGTTTTGCTTTCTTGGCGTCTTATTATTGAATCGGGAATTTCCATTTGGTGAGGTTAAGCCGAGCCGATGCGGTTCGTGTGATAAGTGTCTGAAATCTTGTCCGGCGAGTGCGATCTCGGAGCCCGGAGTTTTGGACGCGAGGAAATGCATTTCATATCTGACGGTCGAAAATAAAGGAGCCTTTTCAGATACGGAAAAAAAACATCTCCATGGTTCTCTCTACGGGTGTGATGTTTGTCAGAATGTTTGTCCGTGGAATATTCTTTGGGCGAAACCGTCAGCAGAAGCGCGATATTTTAACCGATCAGAAGCGCTCGACCGGCCGCTTTCGGAATGGGAAAAACTGTCAGAGGCGGAGTTTTTGGATCTCTTTCAAAATAGCCCGATCAAAAGGTTGAAATACGAGAGGTTTCGCCGAAATGTAGTGGCGCTTAGGGGACGGTCAACGATGACGTTTGATTTTTTACGAGAAATCTTTACCTTTATTGGAAAATTTATCGTGTCTGGCAGATTGTCGGATAAAGAAAAAATAAGGAGGAAACTGTGAAAAGGCGAGAGTTTATTAAAGCCAGTTCAATCATAACGGCAGGCGCCCTGACCCTGCCGTGGTGGATGGAATCCGCCCGCGCAGAAAAATTATCTGCAGGCTCAATACAAAATATGGAAGAGATTTTTGGCGTGACAAAAGCGGAAATGAAAAAATTGATCGCTACCGCCATGTCTCATGGAGCGGAATTCGCCGATCTGTTTTTCGAATATCGCGTTTCTGCTTCACTGCGCATGGAAGAAGACATCATCAAAGATATCAGCCGCGGAATCGTGATGGGGCTCGGTGTTCGTGCCGTTCAGGGTGATCAGGTCGGATATGCCTATACTGATGAACTAAATTTTGAAAAGATGAACGCCGCCGCACTTGCCGCTTCTTATATTGCCAACACAACCGCCGGAATAAAAGTGATCAAAGTCGCTTCGACTCCGAAAAAAGATTTGTATTCGCTTAAAGAATTGAGCGTCGATGCGGATTTGAACACAAAGCTCGGGCTGATCCAGCGGTCAAATATCTCGGCAAAAATATACAGCCCGAAAATCTCAAAAGTTTATGTTGGAATCAATGACGAGATGAAGCAGATCATGTACATGAATTCGGACGGAAAATATTTCACCGATGTTCAGCCCATGCTCATCATGCGGACGAGTGCCGTCGCCGAGGAAGGAAAGAATCGACAAAGCGCCGGAGCCGCATACGGCGGCAGAGTCGGATTGGAATATTTTTCGATACCCGAGAATTCTCCCGAAGAGATTGCCAAAGAAGCCGCACAAATCGCCGTAATGAACTTACAAGCCAAACCCGCTCCGGTCGGACCGCAAGTCGTTGTTCTGGGGCCGGGCGAAAGCGGCGTTCTGCTTCATGAGGCAGTCGGACACGGGCTCGAAGCCGATTTCAATCGCAAAAATCTGTCGAATTATTCAAATCAGATTGGACAAAAAGTTGCTTCGGAATTTTGCACGGTCGTTGACGCCGGGATATATCCGAATCTTCGCGGCTCGATCAACGTAGATGACGAAGGAAACATACCGACAGAGGCGGTTTTGATCGAGAACGGAATCCTGAAAGGTTATATGCACGATATGATATCGGCGAAAGTAATGAAATGTGCACCGACAGGAAATGGCAGACGTCAGGCTTATAGCTATCCGCCGATTCCGCGTATGACCAATACATTTATGCGTGGCGGAAAATATGATCCGAACGATATTATTAGTTCCGTAAAAAACGGTGTTTATGCCAAGCGGTTTGGCGGCGGTCAGGTTGACATTACAAAAGGTGATTTTACCTTCGGCGTCTATGAAGCGTATCTCATCGAAAACGGGAAAATCACGATGCCATTGAAAGACGTCACGCTTATCGGAAATGGACCGGAGGTGATGAGAAAAGTTCAGATGGTCGGCAATGATCCAACCATCTCAAAAGGCGGCTGGAATTGTGGAAAAGATGGACAATACGTGCCGGTCAGTGTCGGAATCCCGACAACTAAGGTCAGTGAAATAACAGTCGGCGGAACCCAATCATAGAGGCAAATTATGGATAATTTGAAGAAAATCTCAGAGTTTATTATCGGTGAAGCCGCAAAAAACGGCGCAGACGAATCGGATGTTTTGATTGTGAATTCTACCAAAGCAAGCGTCAAAGTCAGGCTTGGCAATATCGAAGAACTCAAGCAGGCGAATCCAAAGTCGTTAGGCATCCGGATTTTTAAGAACAAGAAAAAAGCGTTGACCTACACAAGCGATTTTCGGGAAGAATCGCTGAAGAAATTGGTCAAACAAACCGTCGAAATGGTGCAAGTTACCGGCGAAGACAAACTTTGCGGCTTGCCAGATAGCCAATATCTTGGTAAGGCAAATGTCACGCTGAATCTTTTCGATCCAAAGATCGAAACAATACCGATGTCTGAAAAAATACGGCTGGCGACAGAAATCGAAAAGATCGGCATGAAGCAAAGCCCGCTGATTACCAATTCCGACGGCGCATCATGGAGCGATTCCCGAAGCAAAATTGTACTGGCAAACTCCCTGGGTTTTTATGGAGAACAGGAATATTCCAATTGCGCGTTGGTGCTGTCGCTTGTTGCGGAAAAAGATGGTGTCAAACAGACCGACTACTGGTACACAAATCATCGGTTTTTTAATAAACTTGACCCAATTGAATCCGTTGCCAAAATTGCGGCCGAAAGAACGCTTCGGAAACTGGGTGCGCGAAAGCCAAAATCACAGACCGTACCAGTTATTTTTGATCCCAACGCGGGACAGGATTTTTTGTCGATTCTTGAATCAACAGTTATCGGAACAGCCATCTATCGTCGCAACTCATTTCTGATCGATAAACTCAATCAGGAAATTGCGGTAAAGGATTTTACGCTGATAGACGATGGGCTTATGCCAGATGGACTTGGATCTCGATTTTTCGATGATGAAGGTTTGCCGAGTCGTAAAAATGTTGTGATTGAAAACGGTGTTTTGAAAAAATATCTCTGTGATTGCTATTCGGCGAAAAAACTCGGCGTGGAGCCGACCGGTAGCGCATCTCGTGGCGTTGGCTCTGCTCCCGCGCCGGGCGCGAGCAATTTTTATTTACAAAAAGGATCGATTCCGCCGGAAGAGATGATCGCGTCGGTGAAGGGAGGATTGTACCTGACGAATGTTCATTGGGTTGGTATCAATTATGTGACAGGCGATTATTCGCGCGGCGCGGAAGGAATCTGGATAGAAAACGGGAAACTGACTTATCCAGTGCAGGAATTTACCATTGCCGGAAATATGCTGGGCATGATGAAAAACATCACGATGATCGGTAATGACCTGAAATTCCGCGATTCGGTCAACTCGCCAACGTTTAAGATCAAAGAACTCGTTATCAGCGGAAGTTGATTTTTAGGGAGAAAAATCGTTTGAATATTCTCATTTGTGTCAAAGTTGTTCCGGATTCCGAAACGATCGTCAAGATCGCGCCGGATGGTAAAAATATCGAGGAAACGAACGTCAGATTTGCCGTTAATCCGTACGACGAATACGCGCTCGAAGCCGGCGTTCAGCTCAAAGAAAAATTCGGCGGAGAAGTCACCGTGATTTCGGTTGGCGACGAGAATGCCGCCGGTGTCATTAAAAAGTGTCTTCCCGTCGGAGCCGATAAGGCGATTCATCTTGTTGCGCCAAACAGCCGGATGATGGATGCGTTGTCAATCGCTCGGATTTTATCGGACGAAGTATCGAATCACCCGTTTGACATTATCTTTTGTGGAAAGACGACAATCGATGACCAAAACGGGTTGGTTGGCGAACTGCTTGGTTCTTTGCTGAACATTCCGGTAATTTCAGCGGCAAGTCAGTTTTCTATCGAAGGAGAACGCGCTGTCGCTTCACGCGATGTTGATGGGACGAAAGAGATTGTCGAATGCGCTCTTCCCTGCCTGATAACAGCGGAAAAAGGGCTGACGAAACCGCGTTATCCGTCGCTTAGAGAAATCATGCTGGCAAAGAAAAAGCAAATTGAATCCAAGACGGTAATTTCCAGCGAACCAATTCTATATGTTCTTGGGATGGAATATCCACCTAATAGACCTTCGGGAAAAATCATCGGCGAAGGTATTAGCGCCGTACCGGAATTGATTCGTCTACTGAGGGAAGAAGCAAAAATTTTATAGGATTTGCATGACTAAAGTAATTGTATTTGTCGATCATAAAAATGGTGTCATAAAAAAAGTGACAGCCGAGACGCTTTCCGTTGGAAAAAACATTGCGGGTCAATCGCAGATCACGGCCGTTGTGCTTGGACCTGGGGCGAAAGGCGCGGCCTCTTGTCTCACAAAATATGGGATAGATAGAGCGATCGTTTTTGAAAGCGAATATCTTACCAATCCCGCTTCACTGAATGCCGCCAAGCCACTGATTGCAATCATTAAGCGGGAACAACCGGATGTCGTACTCTTTCCGCATACAGCGGCGATCAAAGAACTCCTCGCGGCGGTCTCCGCAAACCTTGAGGTTTCGCCGACGGTTGATAGCGTTGCCATAGAAAATATTGACGGAAGACTCATCTGTCGCCGTCAGATTTATGCTGGAAAAGTTGTCGAGAGTTTAACATCGAACCAAACGCTGAAGATCGTATCAATTCGTCCCAATATTTTTCCTGTTATCGAACGTGATTCGGAGATAAAGGTCGAAGAGTTTTCGTTCCTGTTGGGCGCGACGGACATCATAACGACCATTCGGCAGGTTTCCGGCGAAGGAAAAACGCGCCCAGATCTGATGGAAGCTAAAATTATTGTTGCCGGCGGGCGCGGAATGGGATGCGCCGAGAATTTTGCCATTCTCGAGCAATTGGCAGATGTTTTGGGAGCGGCTGTAGGCGCGAGCCGCTCCGTCGTTGACGCCGAATGGCAACCGCAATGTATTCAAATCGGGCAAACCGGCAAAACGGTCGCGCCGGATCTGTATATTGCCTGCGGTATTTCGGGCGCTATTCAGCATATTGCCGGAATTTATTCATCCAAGATAATCGTGGCGATAAACAACGATCCTGACGCGCCTATTTTTAAAATAGCCGATTATGGAATCGTGGGAGATGTCCGGGAAGTCGTTCCGGCGATTATTCAAGAAATAAAGAAAATAAAACTGTCGTCATTGAGTTAGGAGTTCGCATTGTCACAATCATTATCTGAATCTGTCATTGCCGTCGACGCGATGGGTGGCGATTATGCGCCGGATGAGATCGTTGCTGGTGTTGCTCAGGCGACCCTTGAATCCTCGACAAAAGTAATTCTTGTCGGGGACAGAAATAGAATAGACGAAATTCTTTCGAAAACCGAACATAAACCTAACCAGATCGAAGTCGTTCACACCACGGAGATTATAACAAATGAGGATGTCCCCAAGATTGCGATTAGTCAAAAACCGAACGCATCGATCCTCGTGGCGGCGAAACTTTGTGGAGAAGGAAAAGCGCACGGATTAGTTTCCGCGGGCAACACAGGCGCTTATGTGTTAGCCGCCGCAAAATATATTCCGCGCATCGTTGGCGTTCGAAAAACCGCTATCGCGACGGTTTATCCGACGCAAAACGCTCAGAAGCGGAAAGACCATTTTGCTTTACTGCTTGACGTTGGCGCTAACATTCACTGCGGCGTCGAAGATATGGTTCAGTTTGCGCTGATGGGGAAACTTTATGCGTCGGATATCAAGGGAATTCCTGAACCGACCATAGCCCTGCTAAACATGGGAAAAGAATCGCATAAAGGTGGCGATATGTTGGTTAGAGTTTATGAAATTCTCAAAAAATTACCGATCGTCAACTTTATCGGTAATATTGAGGGAAACGACGTGATGAAAGGTTTGGCTGACGTCGTTATCACAGAAGGTTATGTCGGGAATATTGCGATGAAATTGATGGAAGGCATGGCAGAAACGTTGGCGCATCTAGGAAAATACGCCTACAAACACCGGTTTATTTGGATGCTTGGCATGATCGCTCTTTCGGGTGGAATCAAAGAATTAAAAGCGGCGACAGATTATTCAGAATATGGCGGCGCACCACTTCTTGGGTTCCAGAAGATTGTGATCAAGGCGCACGGGCGCTCGAAAGCCAAAGCGATTACAAATGCGGTGAAAGTAGCCGCAAAAACACATCGCGATCACGTCTGCGAAAAAATCGCCAATGAAATCGCCCAGTTTGAATCGCACGATTATAGTGATGGAATCGGTTAAGCGAGTTCATTGGGTTGGATTGGGTTGAATAGGTAGATTGGTCCTGTCCGCCAACGGCAGATTGATTGTGTTTGATTCGGTTGAATGGGTAATTTGGGCTTTCCCGCCACCGGCGGATTTCATGTCTCGTCCGCTTAAAGCAAATTTGCAATTTGCAATTTGCAATTTGACATTTGAAATCATACATCCTAATCTCCATCGGCAAATTCTCTATCGAGAATCTCCAATCTCCAACGTTCAATCAAATTAATTAGCCCTGCCCCTTAGCAACGAAAGAAAAATGTCTTAATGACTTAATGACCAATGCCCAATGACTTGATCTTTTTCCCTCACTTCACTCCTGCACATCTCAACCTTTTCGCGATAATTCGAGAAAAAAGTTGAATAAAACAAAATCGGCATTTAAATTCTTTCCATTGATGTTAATAACCGTGCGATTTCTCCGGAGTTAAGATGTCTAAGTTTTCGCTTGTTAAAAGTGCGGCAGTTTTAGGAATTGACGCGTATATCGTCAACGTCGAAAGTACTTTATCGAAAGGGCAGACGCCGACATTCACGACGGTTGGTTTGCCCGAAGGCGCCGTCCGGGAAAGCAAGGAGCGCGTGCTTTCTGCCGTAAAGAATATTGGCTATTATATTCCCAGCAATAAAATCGTTATCAACCTTGCGCCGGCCGATATTCGCAAGGAAGGAAGCGCCTATGATCTGCCGATTGCCATAGGCATACTCGTGGCTTCCGAATTCGTATCGAAGAAAAAGTTAGCCGATTATATCTTGCTCGGTGAATTATCACTGGACGGAACTCTTCGATCCGTAAAGGGTGCGTTGCCAATCTCCGTTTCCGTGAAAAACTCCGGCGTCAAGGGAATCATTCTTCCAATGGAAAATGCACGGGAAGCCGCAATTACCGGTGATTTGGAAATCATCGGCTTGAACACACTACGGGAAGTCATTGACTTTTTGGATGACGACCTTCATCCCGAACCGGTTCACGTCGATGTTGCGGCGTTGTTCGAGGAGCACCGAAAATATCCCATCAATTTTTCCGACGTGCGCGGACAGGAAAATGCGAAGCGTGCGCTGGAAGTCGCCGCCGCCGGAGGGCACAACATCATCATGATCGGGCCGCCCGGTTCCGGAAAAACCATGCTCGCCAAGCGATTCCCGACGATTCTCCCAAATCTAACGCTAGAAGAGGCGCTTGAAACGACCAAGATTCATTCCGTCGTAGGATTGATTCCAACTGGACAAGGTATTATTGGCACGCGACCGTTTCGGTCGCCGCATCATACGATTTCAGATGCGGCGCTGGTTGGCGGCGGAAAATATCCGCGTCCCGGCGAAGTCAGTCTCAGCCATCACGGTGTACTTTTTCTGGATGAGTTGCCGGAATTTAAAAAAAATGTACTCGAAGTCATGCGCCAGCCACTGGAAAACGGTTATGTGACCATTTCCCGATCATTGATGTCTCTCACTTATCCGGCGTCGTTCATGCTCGTCGCCGCGATGAATCCGTGTCCTTGCGGTTATGCGACTGATCCGAACCATATATGCACTTGCTCAATATCCGCTATTCAGAAATACATGTCGCGGATTTCGGGGCCGCTGATGGACAGAATTGATATTCACATCGAGGTTCCTGCTGTGAAATTTTCCGACTTGGCATCGAAATCCGGCGGCGAATCCTCGGAAGTCATTCGCCAGAGAGTTCAAGCGGCGCGGGAAATTCAACTGCGACGATTCAAAGGAATCAGAGGCGTCTATGCAAACGCACACATGGAAACAAAACTGATTCGGAATTTTTGTCGCATCGATTCCAACGGCGAAGATTTACTAAAAACCGCCATCACCAAATTAGGACTCAGCGCGCGCGCTTATGACCGGATTTTAAAAGTCTCCCGCACCATTGCCGATCTGACGAATTGCGAGGAAATTCGGACAGAACACCTCAGCGAAGCGATTCAATACCGGAGTTTAGACCGGCATCTGTGGGAATGAGAAGGGATAAGGAAAAGGTAAAGGCAGAGGTTGACGGGCGAATCGAGTGGGTGCGAAATTTTTCATGATTCCTGTTGTCTCTCGTTAGGCGACTATCCGTTTTCCCCTTCGACGATCTTGATTTCCTCTTCCGTAAGTCCGTAAAGCTGGTACACGATTTTGTCGATTCTGCTTTCGCAGTAGTCAATCTTGGACTGCATTTGATTGATTTGGGTCTGCAATTTTGCGTCTCTAATTTCTTGTTTGAGTTTCAATAAATGATCGACGAGTTTTACGATTTCGTCATGGAAGGATTTTTCAACTTGGTTTTGAAAATCAATTAACCTTATCGGAAGCTTTTCAAGATTCACCACTTTGACTTCTGCAAATATTCTTCCCTTTTCAGGGATGAGTTTCTGATACCACCAATCCAACACTTTTGAATTGATGAGCCCAAGTAAATATTGATAGGGTAAACTGTCTGCAGTAATTCTCAAATTGTGAACGTTCTTTAACGATAAATACCGATGTGTATCAAGATGGGCAATTAATCTGTCAGATGTCTGCCTGATGATAATTTTTACTTCGTCATCAAATGGCGCCTTGTATCTCGGTTCTGCGAGCCAATAGCCATAACTAATCCATCTCTCTTTTTCGATTTGCCAGACATACCGATGAAAATCTCTTCCCATTACATATTGGCGATAGCTCTTATCTTTCTTAAAATCAGCGTCAAATTCTCGGTTCTTAACCACTTTCACATTTTGCGGTGGTTTGCCTTTTCCAAGTCTGTACGGTGTCAGACCACATACCGTTAAAGCAACATCTCTGAGTAGCGGCTTCTTGTCTCTAATTTTCATAAAAAGAGCCTTGATTGCCTGATTCGACAGAATGAGGTTAGAATCAGGGTCTTTCTCCAAAAGCTCTTGTTTAATCTGGTTTTCTTCAAATTTAAATTGATCCGGTTCGCCTTTGATTTCCTTAAAGTGGTATTCCGAGAAACTATCCGACTTTTTATTTGTCAATGAAATTGTACAAGTTTCTACAACAACACTGTCAAAAACCGACTTTCTGAAAAGCTGAACTTCATCCAACCGGAACTGATCGATGACTTGTTTCCTAAAAGAGCTGTACTGCGGCATATAAAGCCACGTGGAAGGAACAATATAGGACACCAATCCAGAATACACAGAAATGTGAAATGCTCTTAGTATAAACATTAAAAATGTGTCAGAAATTGGAATGGGCAAACTATATTTGGTCAACAAATAATTTCTTGTTTCCTTTCCATAACTCGCTCCATAAGGCGGATTCCCGATGACCACATCAAAGCCGCCGCTGTTTTTATTATAATTCAGTTGAGGTTCGTTGACTTCATTCAACATTTCTTCCAGCTCGGAAGCGTACACCATCGCCTTTTTCGCATGTTGTTTTGCCTTTGTGGCGATCGTTTTTAAATCAACGCCTTTTTCAGACGTTTTTCGATTGAAAACATCCGGGAATTCCTTCTTCCAGTTAAACGGTTTGATTTTCCGTTCATCTCCAAAATCCAGCTGAGAATCGTAAATGTCCATATCGATCAGACTGTTTCCGTCTTTGATGTTGTCGTCAAGTGTTGGCAACACCCGTTCATTCCAAATTGTCAGCTGTTGCTGGATGGACGCTTCCGTCTCGCCCTCCAAACATTTAAGCAACAAACTCAACTTGGTTACTTCGACAGCGTTTACGTCAATATCGACCCCGTAAATGTTGTTCAGTAAAATCCTCTTCTTCTCTGCCGTCGTCAGGTTTCCTTCCGGCGTCAACGGATTATCTTTCTTTCCTCGATTGGATTTGGACGTTTCGTGGTAGTAGTTTTTATGCCAGTCCAACAAATACTGATAAGCGCCAATTAAAAAACTGCCGCTTCCGCAGGCGGGATCGACGATTTTAATGTCACCGACCTCTTTCGGCGTCTTTCCATCGACGAGTTTCCCGACCGTGTTTTTAACGATATATTCCACGATGTATTGCGGCGTGTAATAAACTCCGCCCGCCTTGCGAACTTCAGGCTTCTCCTCGATTTTGGCGTGATGGGCAGGAGTAATGCGGATTACTTTACCAAGAAACTGCTCATAAGCGCTTCCAAGAATTTCAACGGAGAGAACGGAAAACTCATACGGAGATTCGGGATAATACAACTCGTTCAGAATGGTCTTGATGACCTTGTTGTCAACCTTTAAGTTTTTACTTATTTGGTCTTTCTTAAAATTAAATAATCCTGAATTATATTTTTCATCGGCCTTTCGGAAAAGTTCAAACAGATTGGTATAATAGTCCCCATTCATTAGCGCCTGTTTCAGATTTCCGTAAGGCTCGATGCTTCGGTCCTCTGCAATGCGGAGAAAAATGATGCGGTCGATGGTTTGCTGAACGGCAAAATTTATTTCGTCTTCATCAAGTTGCTTGTTGTTCCAGCTGATACTTGTGGCAAGATATGTCCGCCAACTGTCAAGCGATTGCAAAAATTCTTTGTCAACGGTAGCCGTCCCTTTTTTATGCGTGTCGCTTTGGACAAACCGATCAAAACTGCCCTTCTTTACTTGTTCTTTGCTGAACGTTTCCCAGAGAAAATCGAATTCTTTCAGGTAATCCCGAAAGATCAGATACTTTATCCGCGCTACCGAGGCTTTGTCGGAAGGATTGGGTTTCTTGGTGCAGTCATAAACTGAAAACTCTTCAAAATCGGTGATGATGGAAATGGGATGTTTCGCGCTCCATCCGTATCTGCGGACCTGGTAGGCGGGTTGAATTTCGTCTTTTACGAAAACGCTCGGCTTCTTTGCTTCGACGAAAAACAGTCTCTTGCCGCCGCTCAACCGAAAAGAATAGTCAGGCGCTTTGGTCGCGCCGCCGACTTTTAACTTGTCTTCGTGAATGACTTCCCGATAGGCTTCGGCGTTTCCCTGCTCGTTATCGATGTCCCAGCCCAGCGCCTTGAAAAACGGGTCAATGAAATCCCGTCTCGTCAACGTCTCATTGTACGCGGCGTTTTTGTACGAGTCAAACTGCTCGTCAAAGCGCCCGACGAGTTCGGCTATTTTCTGGAAGGCGATTTCTTTGTCTGTCATTTCATTAATCTCAACATCTGTTTTAAATTTAAGCAAAACGGCGGATTAAAAACTGGCTCTTTTGATTTTGCCTGTGAATTGACTTTTTGAATTAGGGGCAAAAACAATGGAATGGTCAAAATAATCATTCTATTTTGTCTTCGCCAATGAAGGTTTGATGTTTCTTTATGTGTTGCCGACTAACGGTTAGGCAACACGTAGTGGTCTTTGTTGCTCAAAACAAACGATTTAAAAAAACTATTAATGTCGATTAACCCACAACAAAAACCACTGAGTGACCTCTATAATCCTTTTCAAATGTTGGAGCGTAGTGTTGTCATTTGTTAGTTACAGTTACCCGTTACCTAAGCAAAATAAGCTTCTTCGTTTTTATAAATACACCTGCCTGTAAACGATAAAAATAAACACCGCTTGTTAAACCTGTTGCATTCCATGTCCGCGAGTAACTTCCTGCCGACATTTCCTCAGAGAAAATTGTTGCCACATCTCTTCCTATCAAATCAAATATTTTCAGTGATACAAACGATTTAGATGGTAGACTGAAGGAAATAGTCGTCGCTGGATTAAACGGGTTCGGATAGTTCTGGTTAAGACTGAAATGCGTCGCTAATTCGGTCGAAGGCTCTTCCACTGCTGTGATCATCTCCGACAACGGTCGTCGCCAGACGCCGCTGCCAATAGTTCCGGCAAAGAGATTGGCGCCGCTGACGGCAAGAGCAGGGACAACCATGTCCGTCAAGCCGGTATTGATCGCTATCCAGTTTGTACCGTTGTCAGTGGAAAGAAAAACGCCGCCTCCATATGTCCCGGCGAAGATGTTAACACCGTTGACTGCAAAACATCGAACATCGATGGTTGTTAAGCCATTGTTAACTTGATTCCAACTTGAACCATCATTGGTGGAGAGAAAAACACCTGCGTCAGTGCCGGCAAAAATGTTTGAACCAATAACGGTGATAGTCCATACAATGGTGCTCGTTAAGCCAGCACTAACTTGAGTCCAGCTTGCGCCGTTGTTTGTTGATCGAAAGATACCACCGCCCTCAGTGCCAGCAAAGATGCTAGTGCTGCTTGTAGCAAGAGAATGAACATAAGTGTGCGTCAAACCAGTATTAACTTGAGTCCAGTTATTACCAGTGATAGTAGAGCGAAAAATTCCGGCGTTTTTTGTTCCGGCAAAAATGTTTGTGCCGCTAATAGCCAAGGCCCAAACGTCGGTAAATTCCATACCATATTTTCCATCATCTTCCCAAGTAGTACCATTATTTGTAGAAAGCCAGACATAATAACCGGTCCCTGCAAAGATATTAGTGCCGCTTACTGCAAAAGTCCAAACATTAACACTCATCAAACCAGTTTCGGACTTAGTCCAATTTGTACCGTTGTCGGTGGAAAAGAAAATATTATTCCCTGAAGTACCAGCAAGGAGATATGAACCACTGAAAGCAAGTGCACGAACATCAGTGTTTGCTAAGCCGACTTGAGCCCAGCTAATGCCATTGTTGTTTGATAGAAAGAGGCCATTGCCATAGGTTCCAGCAAAAATATTGGTGTTGCTAGAACCAAGTGCATAAACGGTGTTATTCGTTAAACCAGCTTGAATCCAACTGGTGCCGTTGTTGGTGGAACGAAATACCCCACCACCGCCAGTCCCTGCGAATAGATTCGTGCCATTAACAGCAAGAGAATAAATGCCGGAGTATGGTGGTAAACCAGTATTGACTTTTGTCCAGCTATCCCCATTGTTTATAGAGAGAAAAACACCCCCGTCAGTGCCTGCAAAGATATTTGTGCCACTCACAAGAAGTTTGAAGATACTATTGCTTGTTAAACCAGAATTAACTTCATTCCAACTCGTGCCATTATTTGTTGAACGGAATACACCGCCGCTACTGGTTCCGGCAAAAATGTTTGTGCCATTGTTCGCAAGAGCAGAAACAGAATTGTGAACCAAGTTAAAATTGACTTGATCCCATTTGGTGCCATTGTTAGTGGAACGAAATACCCCGCTACCCCAGGTCCCTGCGAATAGATTAGTGCCATTAACGGTTAGTGACCAAACAGTAGTATTTGTCAAACCAGTGTTAACTTGAGTCCAACTTTCTCCATTGTTTGTTGAGAGAAAAACACCACCGCCTTCAGTGCCTGCAAAGATATTTGTGTTACTAACAACAAGATCAGAAATGCATTTGTTTGTTAAACCACTATTGACTTGGGCCCAAGTAGTACCATTGTTAGTGGAACGAAATACCCCACTACCTCTAGTCCCAACAAAAAGGTTTGTACCTGCGGTTGTAAAAGCACTAGTGAGGCCATCATTTGGTCCGTTAGTTTGAAGCCATTGTGCATTAAGCTCGTGGATGGATGCAATAAGGTTTATTAGACACAAGACAACTGAATAAAAATTTTTCATTTTGTACCTCCTTTTGATGATGGCAATTGCAACTAACGTTTGAATAAACGCATTGCGTTTATTTCTCCCATATATGATATTGCCTTCGCTTTAATCGTTTTCAGTTTTCTTTCCATTTTTTCCTTATCCTCTCTCAATCACTCTCCCCCCGCCCCGACTCGCGCCGGGGCAGGGGGTTGTTGATGTGCTTTTGGTTTACGGATTCTCCGGGGTTTCCGGCGGCGTCGGGTCAGTGGTTTTCGGTTTTGCCTTTTTCTTGGGAATGATGGACTTGAACTCATCCAATTTCGCCTTGTCGTGCATAAAGCAGATCGAAGCGGCTTTGTTGATCTTGAACATCATCTCCCGGACTACCTTCGCCGCGGCATCCGCAACGCTCCTCTGCGTCTTCTGCGCATGCTTGCCGTCTTCCTGTTGCGCATCGATGGCGAGCAGGGCGTTGACGCTGGTTTCTAAGGCGGCAATGTCCTCCGGGGTGATTCCGCCCACTTTCAGCGCTTCGGCGTACCGTCCGGCGACTTCTTTCAGGTACGGAAGTTCGGTTGCAAGTTTCTTCACCGTGCGCGGCAATACCTGTCCGATATTGAATTCTCTCAGGACGGTCTTATCGCCATAGAAAGCGATTTGAGCGGCGGCTCTGAACTGCTTGATGATGTCCTTCGATGTTCCGATTTGTGCATCCTGACCTTTCGTCAGTTCCGATTTCAGATTCTTCTTCTCATGGAACGACGTGTCCTGCGTTCTCATTTCGCCGATTTTAGTCTCAAATAGCGCGATATTCTCAGCGGTAATGCCCGCCGTTCCCAATTCCGCCTGATATTTTTTTGTCGTCGTCAGCCGGACATTAGCATCCTGAATCAATCCATCATTTTTCTTTGACATACATCCTCCTCTTGTTTGTTCTTTGTTGATGATTCACTGATTTCATTTCAGGTTACTTCATAAATATTGAAAAATTCTCTATACATGGCGTCGGAAAGTCTATGTTGACGATCGCATGCTCCATGAATGAAAATGGTTTCTCTGTTAATGCTTATGGAATCTCTGTGAATGGAAAAAGATTCTCTGATAATATCATCGGTTACTCTATACATGGAAAAGAATTCTCTATACAGCCATGCGGATACTCTGTGAATGCTTTCGGTTGCGCTATTAATAAAAAAAGTTTCTCTCATCACGAAATTGGTTCGTCTCGTTGGATAAATCGTGTGTTTGATCGGGCGGTTGAAGGCGTTATTTTTCATTTTGTCGTCGGGAAAATTCGAAATGTCCGCCTTTGATTTGC
>PEYN01000017.1 GCA_002774355.1 Candidatus Marinimicrobia bacterium CG08_land_8_20_14_0_20_45_22
ATAATGTTAATTCTATTCCCGAAATAATAGCGGCAGTTGTCGGATATGCTCAATCAAGAATGAGAAGAGACGGGATGTTCTTTCTAATCGATGTCGGTGCTTCCACTGTCGATATTTCAATGTTTAATCTCTTTAAAAAAAAAGAGCAAGATAGAGTATACAGAATATTATGGGCTGATATAGGAGGATTTGGCGTTCTGTCTAGGCATCTGAAAAGGTTGAAATCTCTACCTGACATTGAACAAGAAAGAATTCAAAAATTATTGCAGATTAAAGATTGCATGGACCCGATTCCAGATATTTTTGAATATATTCTAAGCGATGAAAAACCTCTCATTTCAAAGGCTGATAAAGAATTTCAATTTGACCTAAATAAATTAATTGCTGGAGTTATAACAAAAGTAAAAAAAGATCAAAATCCACGCGCACAAGAATGGAAACAGGGAGTTCCAATATTTATTACTGGTGGAGGTTATGAAATAGAATATTACCGAAATACCGTTATGAATAAATTTATTTATTTAGAAAATACTGGTATCAGCAGACCGGATTTTGTTGAAATACCTATACCTGTTGACTTGAAAATCGATTCCCAAGCTCCTAATATTATTCGTAGATTTTCATCCGCATACGGACTAAGTTTTAGAGTTGAGGAGATTGGAGACATTAAAGGGGCATCATCAATTGAAGCAATAAGTAAGATTGAAAAAAAGATTAGTTATTCTACATGGGATGATACTGAACCGGGTTGATTATGTAAGAAAACGACAGGAAAACTACTATAGAGGATAAGAGCGGAGAAAAGGAGAACGAATTAATTTATTGCTTTACTGAGCTCAAAGTGAAAATCCGATCAACATTAACGCTTGTTTTGCACACAAATACGGTAAATGTTAAAGTAAAATTGTTGCGTTAAAAAAGAGGAGTTGAATAAATGATAGAAACCAACGACAAAATCATTATTTACCAGCCGCCCGAAGGGTTGCCGGCGCTGGAAGTTCATCTCGAAGAAGAGACGGTCTGGTTGACACAAAAACAAATGGGCGATTTATTTGGGAAAAGTTATAAGACAATTTCACGACATATAAATAACATTTACCGTGAAAGCGAATTGGTCCGGAACTCAACTGTCTTGTTTTTTGAGACAGTTCAGACTGAAGGGGATCGAGAAGTTATCAGAAATCTTGAATACTTTAACCTGGATATGATTATCTCGGTTGGTTATAGGGTCAATTCAAGGCGCGGCACCCAATTCCGCATCTGGGCGACTAATGTTCTGAAACAGCATATCATTCAAGGCTATACGGTCAATGAAAAACGGTTACAGGAGGCGCGGGAAAATTTCCGGAGATTAAAAGACAGCGTTGAGATTTTCCAGCGGGTTGTGGAAAACCGGACATTGACCGATACCGAAGCTAAGGGGATTGTACAAGTAATCCGGGATTATGCGCACGCCCTGGATATGTTGGATGGATATGATCGCCAGAATCTGACAATTCGGAATGTAAATCGGAATGAGCGTTATAAACTGGATTATGATAAGGCATGTTCAGCCTTACAGGATTTGATAGATATTGAATCCCGGAAACCGGAACGCGGCAATCTATATGGCAAAGAGCGCGGCAAGATTTTACATGGGATCATCGCTTCAGTATATCAGACTGTTGGCGGACAGGACGCTTACCCGAGCATTGAAGAAAAAGCCGCACATCTGCTCTATTTCCTGATTAAGAATCATCCTTTTATTGATGGTAATAAGCGCATTGCCGGAGCTCTGTTTCTCTGGTTTCTGGAACAGAACCGCTGGCTTTATAATGCCGATGGTAGCAAACGGATTGCTGATAATGCTCTGACTGCACTCTGCCTGCTAGTTGCCCAAAGTGATCCGAAGGAAAAAGACCTGATTGTTAAAGTGATCATCAACCTGATTAACAAGGATAATTAATATTATGACCGACGCTTCTTCATTAGTATCGAAACTCTGTAAGACGTCGACAATCTGCCAGAGCCGGATGAGATTGTAAATAAAATCGTCGCGATCCAGATAAAGCGATTGTTTTTAAGGCAAAACCACTCATTCCGCCCGGCAGACGAGTCCCTTCAGGTAAGTCCCTTCGGGGAAAGCGAGCGCGGTCGGATGGTCGGGCGCCTGTGTGAGCCGTCTGATGATTTGCGCATTGCGTTTGGCGTCAAGAGCCGCGTCGGCGACGATCTTTTGAAATAGTTCCGGCGTCATCAGTCCTGAACAGGAAAATGTGAACAGAATGCCATTTTTCCGGAGAAGTTTGAACGCCAGCAGATTGATGTCTTTGTAGCCGCGAGCGGCACGTTCGAGATTGCTTTTTGATTCGGCAAATTTAGGCGGATCAAGAACGATCAGATCGAACATTCGGTTGGCGTTCCGGTATTCGCGCAGGACTTGAAAAACGTCGCCGGCGACATTTTCAATCCGGTCGGTCGGCAATTCATTGCGTTTGGCATTTTCAAGACTGATTTCAAGCGCAGTCGCCGAGGCGTCAATGTTGGTAACATGCGCGGCGTCATTTTTGAGTGCGAATATTCCAAATCCACCGGTGTAAGAAAAGCAGTTCAACATTTCAACATTCGATGAATATCTGCCAATAAGTTTTCGATTTTCGCGTTGATCCAAGTAGAAACCGGTTTTATGTCCGGTTTTCACATCGACGAGAAATTTCAGACCGTTTTCCAGGATTTCGATGAGATCGGGCGGTTCGGCTCCGGCAAGAACACCGGCAACGAGCGGCAAACCTTCCTTTTCGCGGACTTCGACGTCCGAACGCTCATAGATTCCGGCATTGGGAATCAGCGTGTTCAGTTGTGCAATGATCTCATTTTTCCATTTTTCGGCTCCGGCGGTGAGAAATTGACAGACGAGAAAACCGCCGTACTTATCGACGATTAATCCGGGCAAACCGTCGGATTCGGCGTTGACTAAACGAAAAGCCGTAGTTTCTGGATCGGCGAGGAAATCTTTACGGGAATCGATCGCGTGCTGAAGACGACCGGCGAAAAACCGTTCGTTAATTGGTTCGTCGGCATTAAATGTCCACATTCGGACGGTGATCTGTGACTGCGGGGAAAAAGCGCCGCGCCCCAGAAATCGTTTATCGGTTGAAAAAACATCAACGGTATCGCCGCTGACGGGCGAACCCGAAACGGAATGAATTGCGCCGGAAAATACCCATGGATGGAAACGCAGAAGCGACCGTTCGCGCCCCGTTTTTAAAATGACAGAAGTTTCCAAATCTTTTCTCTTTGTATCTTTCCCCCAAAAACGGGGTTTAATCTTTCATATTTATTTCGGCCAGAGATAGAATAGATAACCAGTGTAAACGAGTAGCAGAAGTGCGCCTTCCAATCGTTTAATTGTATAGCCTGTTCGCATCAGTGGGAGCAGGAGCACGGCGGTCATGATCATTACAAACATATCCGTCATTGCGATGCCGGTTCCGTCGATCGGATGAACCAGCGACGCGATTCCAACGATCGCCAGTAGGTTGAAAATATTCGACCCGACGATATTTCCAACCGCGATATCGGTTTCTTTACGAAAAGCGGCCACGATAGAAGTCGCCAGTTCCGGCAGACTCGTTCCGACCGAGACAATCGTCAACCCGATGACGGCTTCGCTGATACTGAGAATGCGCGCCATTCCAATGGCCCCTTTAACGAAAAAATGCGAGCCCAGAATCAACGCACCCAGACCTCCGGTGATGAAAAGGAAATCCATCGTCACGCTTCGCGTCGGTTTGGGAATGTCGTCTTCGTGGATAAATTCGATTCCTTTTTGATATTGCTTTTTAGCGTAAATCAGGCTGAAAGTCGTGTAACCAACGATTCCCAGAAAGAGACTAAGTCCCTCCAAGCGTGTAACCTGAAAATCTAAAAAGATGATGAAGAACAGAACGGAAACACCGATCAGAATCGGCATATCGATGATAACGAGCTGACGGTGGATTTTCACCGGACAAATCAGCGCAGACAATCCCAAAATGACGGCGATGTTGAAAATATTCGAGCCGAGGACATTCCCAATGGATATCGCGCCGTGCATGTCGGTGGCGGCTTCGATAGAAACGACTAATTCCGGGGCGCTGGTTCCAAAAGCGACAATAGTCAATCCGACGAAAAGCGGGCTGAGTCCCCAGCGGAGTGAAACCGAACTACCGCCTTTGACAAGACCTTCAGCCCCAATATAGAGCAACGCCACGCCAATAACTTGAAGCATGATGATCGTAAACATTTTATCTTAAAAATCCTTTCTTTCTAATATGAACTGTGTGAAGCAGTTGATTCGCTCTCGTCAGAATCAGTTTTTCTATTCGATCAAATGATATTTTCGAAATCCGAGTCCCAATTGTTCGGCATGTGCTAATTGCACTGCCACAAAAAGTTTTGCACCGTTCGCGACGAATTCACTGGGTGAGATAATCTCGTCTAATCCCGCTTTTTTAAACAAGATTTTCAGGCGATTCTTCGTTCGGTCGATTGGTTCACCGCGGGTCATTTTCATGAAGTGAACTTTACTAACTAACATACTATTGACTTTCAAAATTCGTGGAAATTTAACGAAATATTCTTCGGATAACATATCCAAATTGGGTTGTCTTTAAAAAATACGTGTCTCGGATAATCGTCTCATTGAATATCCGCATGCCTTTTCTTAAAACCGCTTACCGCAAAAATCTTTTGGATTCTCGGATGATAATGTAAATTCAGCCGGAAATAGAGAGAAAAAGGTCAAGACCGATGATGAGAACAAAAAAAATTAATTTGATATACATGGTTCTTCTGACACTGTGTTTTGCTGGTCTGGCGGACGCACAAACTAAATTTGCGACGAAGGAAATTCACCGTCATTTTGCCGGACTAACTTTAATCACAGCGGATCGCGGTTCCGGTGTGGGCGGATTTTACGAATGGATGTTTGGTACCTCGAACTGGATAACTATTCAAACCGATTTACTCATGGTTAAAGGCTCCGCTGATTATCCGATTTACGATTGGTATACGGGATATTATTACGAACGGACAGATAAACGCCGTCTTGTGCTCATGCCGATTTTTTTCGGATATAAACGAATCTTGTTTGCGGATCAACTGGCAAATAATTTCCGACCATTTGTCGATTTTTCTGCTGGCCCGGTTGTGGCGTTCGATCCGCCGAACATTCCCGATTTCGTCGATAGGATGAAGCAAATCGATGTTGCTTATACCGGTGCGCTGAGAATTGGCGCGGGTGTCGATTTCGCGTACGGCCCGTCAGCGATCGTATCATTTTATTTTGGTTATGAAACGATTCGATTTTCAAAGCCGCTCGATCAGGCTGAGACTTACTACAATGAATCCAACGAGCTTGTCGTTCCGTACGCGGGTATGAAAAATTATAGCGGATTAATCGTAAAGATAGGATTTGGAAAAAAGTACTAAATGCATGATTTCCAATTCTATGTTCAGCCGGATGAAGTGCATGACCGGCACGCCATTCTCAGAGGTGAAGAGCGCGACCATTGCTGTCGAGTTCTTCGGAAAAGAGTCGGCGACGTTATCTTACTTTTCGATGGAAATGGAAATCAATATGAAGCCGAAATTTCCCTAATAAACAAAGACACAATCGAATGCTTGGTTCATCAGCAACGACCGAAACTGCGCCGAATCCTTCCTGAAATTCATCTTGGAATTTGTCTTGTGAAAAATGCCGCATTGGACGAATTATTGACTACCGTTTCGGCGCTCGGCGTTCGTGCGATCCATCCGTTGATGACGCAACATTCGGTCAAGCAAAATGTCAACCCTGGACGGATGAGAAAAATCGTTTTAAATTCGGTCAAGCAGAGCGGATGTGGCTATTTACCGGAAGTCGGTGGACTTATCCGTCTGGCGGATTGGTTCAATATCGTGAAAGATTATGAGGTCAAACTCGTCGCCGAAAAGGATGATTCTCTTTCGTTGCCGGCGCTCGTTCCTCAACCGCATGAGACCGATCGAATTGCGGCGCTAATCGGTCCGGAAGGCGGATTAAGCGGTGAAAAACTCGATCTTTGCCGAGCGGCGAGATTTTCGGCTGTCAATCTGTTCCCGTATCGGCTTCGGACGGAACTGGCTACGACGGTGATGATCTCTCAACTTTACCAATATTATTCACAGCAGAGAGGTTTGAAGTGAACGAAGATTGCATTTTTTGTAAAATTGCCTCCGGACAATTTGGGACGGAATTTTTATATGAATCGGACGAGATCGTTGCTTTTCGGGATATTCATCCGCGCGCGCCGATCCATTTTCTCGTCATCCCGAAGAAGCATATCCCGAAAGTCAGCGACGTCCAACCGGAAGACGAAGCGCTGATCGGGAAAATGGTTGCGGTTGCGAATATCGTTGCCAAGCAGGAAAAAATTTCTGAGTCCGGCTATCGGCTGGTTTTCAATTGTGGTCGCGATTCCGGCCAGGATGTTTTTCATATTCATCTGCACGTTCTCGGTGGAAGAAAATTAAACTGGCCGCCGGGATAGATCAAGATTACATCCCGTTGACGTCGGGAGAAAGTTAAATGTTGGAGGAACCAAAGCGTCATTGGAAAGATTAAGTGAATGAAGATATGTTGTTTACGGAAAATCTGGACTTAAGCGCTACTAAAAGTTAGTCTGTATGTACATTTCAAAACTGAGTTTATACGGATTTAAATCCTTTTTAAAACGCTCAGAGATCGAGTTCGGGCGCGGAATCACTTCTATCGTTGGACCGAATGGCTGTGGCAAAACGAATATTGTTGATTCCTTGCGGTGGGTAATTGGCGAACAAAAATCCAGCGTGTTGCGCGCCGACCGGAATACTGACGTGATCTTCAATGGTACATCAATGAAACGACCGCTCAATATGGCGGAAGTCTCGTTAACGATCCACGACGTCACGAGTCGAACGGCGGTCGAATTATCTGACGTGACCATCACGCGCAGGCTGTACCGGAACGGCGAGAGCGAGTATTTTATCAATAAAAATCTTTGCCGGTTGAAAGACATCACCGACCTATTTATCGATACTGGGATGGGCGCAAATGCTTATTCCATCATCGAACTAAAAATGATCGAAGACATTCTCAGCGAAACGCCGGAAGAACGAAAACGTCTGTTCGAGGAAGCGGCTGGCGTCAATAAATATCGAATTCAACGAAAAGCCGCCATCCGAAAATTAGAGGCGACTCGCGAGGATTTGCTGAGGTTGAACGACATTATCGCGGAAGTCGATTCGGTAGTAAAAAACCTCAAACGACAACTTCACCGATATGAAAAATATCAGGAAATTACACAGAATCTCATCGAATCCGAAGTCTTGTTAGCGATGCGAAAAATTCTGAATATCCGCTTGAAAAGTGAGCCGATTCAACAAAACTTCCGGGCGAAGCAGGAATCCTTCGACCGCTGTGTTAGTGAATTGGCGATTCTGGAGCGCAATTGGAATGAAAATCAGTCGGAGATCGAAGAAAAAGAGGAAGTTCTTCAGCAACAAACAGACACCGTGAATTCACTTCGCTCAACCGGAAGTCAACTGGGAACAAGCGATTTGTTACTTAAAGAGCAACACCGAAATATCACTCAAACGGTCAGCCGGTTGTCCAACGAAATTGAAACGCATACAAAAAATATTTCCCTTGCAGAGGAGCGGAAAATCGCTCTTAAAAAACAACAGGCGGAAACTGGCGAAAGTCTTGTGAAAAAACGGGAAGAATTCAAAAATATTTCCGAAGCGGTAGGCGCTGTTGATCAGCAATATAAAGCGATCGAAAAAGAATTACAAACTTTGCAAGACGAGCGGTATGCACTTTTTCGACAGCAAACCGAATTTTCCGTGCGGATTTCGAGTCTGAAAGAGAATATCCGGCAACGCGGCAATGATTTGCAAGCGGTTCTAAATCGAATTGCCGAACAGGATAAGGTTGACGAACGAAGCGCAGTACAAATCGAGGAAATTCGAGGAAAAATCAGTCAATCAACTTATGAACTGGATCAGCGCAAAAATGGACTTTACCGCGAAGACGAGCGTTTTCAGGAATTATCCGATCAAGAGCAAAAACTTCGGGATGAACTCCGGAAAGTTGAATCCGAGATGGATAAACTCTCGAACCGCATCTCGTTTTATTCCGGAATTATTCAAACGAAGGAAGGATTTGCGCCCGGTTTGCAGTTCGTACTTGATCATCTGAGCGATTTCCCCGGCATTCAGGGCGCGTTCTCCGATCTGATATCGGTTGATTCTACTTATTATCTCGCTGTCGAAACGGTCATTAAAGATATTTCCCGACTGCTCGTTGCCGATTCGCAATCAGACGCACTTCGCGCGCTTGAAAAGTTGTCTTCTGTGGGAAAAGGAAGAGTGTCCGTCATTCCGCTCGATATTGATTTTCATAACTCTGAAAAAGAAAAATTCTCAGCCAAAGAATTTAAGCCATTGAGCCAATTTATTAAATGCGGTTCGTCGCTATCCAGATTGAAAGACTTTTTATTCGGTTCCATCTACGTCTGCAACGATGACGAATTTGAATCTCTGATCCAGGAAAAGAAATATTTGAACCTGTCGTTCATCACATCTCGTGGCAGGTTTCGAGATGCAAACGGCTTTTTTACAGGCGGCTCCGAGACCTCAGAATCTAGTGCGCTCGTTGGCAGAAATCAGAAATTGTATGAATTTGAGAAAAAATACGACGCACTGAAAACAGAGAGGGAAGGAATCGTCAGTCAGATTAGCAAAATCAGTTCCGATCTTCGTCAAGTCACTGCGAACCGAAATGCACTTAAGAGCGAAATTGCGAAATTTGAGGAAATACTTCAGAATGATGAAGAAAAACGCCGCGCCGTCGAATCGCTATTATCTCAATCAAACGGTATCCGGAAAAATCTGAATGAAAGCAAAATCTCTATTTCAATTGCGCTGGAAAATTTTAATGAAAAATTGAAGCGTGAAAATCCCGAAAACGACTCGATTTCCACTAAAATAACTTCCTTTGACGCGGCTATTCTTGAGAAGAAAGAAAGCCTTTCAAAAGTAAAATCTTCGCTTGATGAGCAGAACATCCGGATTCAAAATGTTCGTATTGAACTCGTCAATCTCGAAAACAATTATCGGAATCTCGTTGCCGGTTTTGAATCTGCCGACCGGTCGATTTCTAACCTCTCGAATATCCGCAATGCCGCGATTCAGGAGAAGAATAAGGACATTCAGTCGAAGTTAGAAATTGATCTGAAAATCGAATCGAATGGCGCTGAGATAAAGAAAATTTCCGATCACTTGACAAAAGCTGAACAATCTTTCATTGTAATTCAATCGGCACACCAGCGCTTACGATCGAATCAACAAAGTTTGAACGACAGGTCGACGGAAACTCGCCGGAACAAAGAGAATTTGTCGGAAGAATTAAAGAAAATGGAATTGGCTTTTTCCGAGTATAAAGCCGCTGACAGTGAAATTCGCTCTGTTCTTTTCGAGAAATACAACCGAAATGTGCCGGATGAAATGCCAGACTCATTGCCAGACGAAGAGGCGCTTCGCCGCGATGTGGAACGATACAAGCGGAATCTGGAAATGATTGGCATGGTAAATATGGCAGTAAAGGATGAATACAAACAGGAAAACACGCGGTTCAAATTCTTATCCGAACAGCGCGACGATCTGGTCACCTCGGAGAAAGGTTTAAATGAAGTTATCCTTCAAATTGACAATGTTGCGAGGGAACAATACGTCGAGATTTTTGAAAAAATCCGCCAAAATTTTCACTCTACATTTTCCATTTTCTTCGCAGGGGGAGAAGCGGATGTTAAATTGATCGGCGATCCCGATCCGCTGGAATCTCAGATCGAAATTTGGGCGTGTCCGAGCGGCAAAAAACTGCGATCTCTTAAAATGCTATCGGCTGGTGAGAAGGCGCTGACGGCGATCGCGTTGCTGTTTGCGATTTATCAGGTGAAGCCAAGTCCGTTTTGTATCTTGGATGAAGTCGATGCGCCGCTAGACGATCAAAACACTTCCCGATTTACAAATGTTCTTAAAACTTTTTCGGATAAAACTCAGTTTATCATTGTTACGCATAACAAATCGACGATGAGTATTGCCGATGTGTTATACGGCGTAACGATGGCTGAAAAAGGAGTTTCACAAATAATCTCTGCAAAATTGGAGTAACCTATGAAAAAATTACATATTGCTTTTTTAGCGTTCGTAATTTCGCTGTCGGCATCATTTTTCGCGTTTGCCGGTGAATACGATGTAGATTACGCGACATTCCGTGCTTCGGATGAGATGGATGTCGTCGAGGTCTATTTCATGATTCCTCGGAATTTGTTCAAATTTGTGCCGGTTGGAGACAAGTTTCAATCGACAATTTTGATTCGCGTCGCTCTGGCGCAACTGGACACCGTTGTCGCGATGGATCAGTGGATCATTATCGACCAAAAATCGGATACGGTTCGTGTGGCTACCAGTCAGAAAATACCTGAAATCTCTACGTTGCAGGTTAAGCCGGGTGTTTATCAATTGATCACGGTTGTTGCGGATACTAACACACGAGCTAAATACAAACAGGAGATGCAGATCAACGTTCCTGCTTATTCAGGGAAACATCTCCAGATAAGCGATATCCACTTCGGAAGCCAAATCAGCAAAACCGAGAAAAGCAACAAATTCAGTAAGTATTTCGGCTATGACATTATTCCTAATGCTAGTTCGATCTATGGTATGAAAAGTCCGTCACTTTTTTCTTTTTGTGAAGTTTATCATTTTCAGCAAGATCCGAACTCCGCGGGGACATATAAAACCCATTATGCCGTAACCGATCTCAATCAAAAAGAAATTCTTTCGTCGGAATGGAAATCCAAGATAAAGCCTGGCGACTCTGCCGTCGAGATTAATAGGTTGAACATTGCGTCGCTGGCATCAGGATTATACAACTTGAATTTCGAATGTGTGGATGAACAATCCGGAGAAACGGCGAACTATACAAAGCGCTTCTATATAGTCAAAGAAGAAAATCGCAATCTTTTATCAACGGCTTATGACGGAGAAATTTTAAAAAATCTGTCTGAAAAGGAATTGGATGAAAAATTTGGTCCAATGAAATATATTGCGACAGAAACAGAAATTAAAATGTACCGTAAATCTGATTTAGCCGGTAAACGGCAAATCATTGCCCGTTTCTGGGATCGGCGTGACAAAATTCCACAAACACCAATCAATGAAGCCCAACAGGAATTCGAAGATCGCCTGAAATATGCGAACGAACAATTCAGAACCGCTGGTCAGACTGGATGGAAGACAGATATGGGGCGAGTTTTTATCATTTACGGACTGCCGTCCGAAGTCGAAAGATTCCCCAGTTCATTGGAAAAGAAACCTTATCAAATCTGGTATTATCACGACATCGAAGGCGGTATTATCTTTGCTTTTGTCGATAAAACCGGATTTGGGAGTATGGAATTGGTGCATTCGACTGCCCGAAACGAACTACAAGACACCAACTGGGAAAGATGGATAACGCCGACAGCGACGGGAGACAACATTTCTTATTAATTGTCGATTCGGGCAATTTGATAAGAAATAATCGGAGCGATTTATCGGATGAACAACGTCTTTTTGGAAGCATACAGTGGCATTCTATCTCTGTTTTTTACGCCATTATGTTTGGTGTGTAATCAACGTCTGGAAAATCACAAAGCTGTCGTTTGCGATGAATGCTGGAATAAACTTCAGCCAATCCCGCTGGGAAGGAGTATCCGTAGGAATTTCTCAGAAAATCTGGATGTTGTTATGTCGGTATTTGCTTTTGACGAACTGTTTCAAAAGATCGTACACGCTTTGAAATATCAGGGTAAACAGTCGATTGGAGTGGAACTCGGAGTTCGAATGAGTGGATTTCTTCATTTAGAAAATATTGATGTATTTTCTGCTGTTTTAACGCCAATTCCGCTTCATCCGATTAAAATGAGAGAGCGCGGGTATAATCAGTCCGATTTGATTTCAGCCGGTCTAAGTCAAGTTCTCGAGATTCCTGTTAACACGGGAATTCTTCGGCGCATTAAAAATACACAGACTCAGACAAAACTGAATGCAATTGAGCGGAGAGAGAACATGGAGGCGGCGTTCGGAATTGGAAAACGCTTTGATAAAGATGGAATTGAGACGGTCATTTTGGTGGACGATGTATTCACGACTGGATCGACGATGAACGCCGCGGCGCAGGTTTTACGGGAAGGTGGAATGAAAAAAATTATCGGAATTACTGCCGCGGCGGCAGAGTAATCCCATTTTTCTATAATTTTCTCTTGAATTAATTAGCAGAGAAAATTAAACTCTTAGGTTATTTATCAACATGTAACAACTAGTAGGTGAAATATGGCAAGATTGACAATTGATGATCTCAAAGTAGAAGGCAAGCGGGTGTTGATCCGCGTCGATTTCAACGTTCCGTTGGACAAGAGTCAGAACATTACAGACGATTTCCGAATTCGGGCGGCTTTACCGACGATCCAAAAGTTGCTCGCCGGTGGTGCGCGGGTTATTTTGATGTCGCATCTCGGCAGACCGAAAGGGAAAAAAACGCCGGAATTTAGTCTAAAACCCGTCGCGGAACGCCTTCAGAAATATCTCAGAAACAAAGTGTATTTTTCGCCGGACTGCATCGGCATCGAAGTGAAAAGTTTGGTTAATTCGCTTCAAAACGGCGAAGTCCTGCTTTTGGAAAACCTTCGTTTTTATGCCGAAGAGGAGAAAAACGACCCCGATTTTTCCGCAAAACTTGCTGATCTGGCTGACATCTACGTCAACGACGCTTTTGGAACAAGTCACCGGGCGCATGCTTCGACGGCTGGGATTTGCCAGTATATTCCGCAAAGAGCCGCCGGATATTTATTAGAGAAGGAATTGCATTATCTTCATGATTATCTGGAAAATCCAGCGAAACCCTATACTGCGGTTTTGGGCGGTGCGAAAGTGACTGGAAAGATCGAAATCATCGAACGGTTGTTTGGGAAGGTGGATAACATCCTGATCGGTGGCGGAATGGCATACACTTTTCTAAAAGCGCTGGGTTATGAGATCGGGAAATCGCTTCTTGAAGTAGATAAAATTGCGTTAGCAAAAGAGATACTCGAAAAAGCAAAAAAGTTCGGTTGTCAGATTATTCTTCCAAAGGATGTCGTGATTGCGGATGAGGTAAGTGAAACTGCTTCCTGCGAAGTCGTTTCGATTGATAAAATTCCAGAAGACAAGATGGGAGTTGACATTGGACCTGAGACTTCGGTTATATTTTCGGAAGTCATCGAAAAGAGCAAGACCGTTTTATGGAATGGTCCAGTTGGGGTCTTCGAAATGAAGAAATTTTCCACCGGAACCGAAACTATCGCTCGCAAATTGGCTGAGATTACTAAAAAAGGCGCTGTTACCGTTGTTGGCGGCGGAGATTCTGCTTCAGCGATGGAGAAATTCGGATTGATGGATAAAGTAACGCATGTTTCTACTGGCGGAGGCGCTTCGCTCGAACTTTTAAGTGGTATGGAACTGATTCCGGTAACATTAATTTCAAACAAATAAAGGAACTATGAAAAAATATATTGTCGCAGCAAACTGGAAAATGAATAAAGATGTTCAATCTTCAGCCGATTTTGCCGTTATCTTGTCGAAAAACCTGTTGAAACTTAAGCGAACTGATGTTATATTATGCCCGCCATTTACGTCGCTTTTTCACATCAGTGAAATGTTAAAGATCACTTCCTTAAAACTCGGCGGTCAGAATATGTATTTCGAGAAATCCGGTGCATTCACTGGGGAAATTTCCGGAAGCATGTTGAAATCTGCAGGATGTCAATACGTGATTTTAGGGCATTCCGAAAGGCGTCATATCTTCAATGAATCCGACGAGTTGATTCAAAAGAAAATGACAGCCGCGCTGGAGATCGGGCTAAAACCCATTCTTTGTTTGGGCGAAAAACTCGAAGAACGTCAAGCGGGTGCGACACATAACGTGCTTGAAAGACAGTTTAAAGGTGCGTTCTCGGCCGTTTCGGACGACCAACTGAAGTCTTGTGTGATCGCCTATGAACCCGTTTGGGCAATCGGAACCGGAATTGTTGCAACTCCGGAACAAGCCTCGGAAGCGCATCAGTTTATCCGCCAATTGCTGAAAAATCAGTATGGTTCAGAGAATGCAGGAACGATGACGATTCTGTACGGTGGAAGTGTCAAACCGTCTAATGCGAAAACCTTAATTGAGGCAAAGGATATTGACGGTTTTTTAGTCGGCGGCGCAAGTTTGGTGGAACAGGATTTTGTCGGAATTTCCGAGATTGTTGAAAGATATTTAGTAGAGAAGGAGAAATAGTGTATACCCTTTTTATTGTCATTTTTGTTATTGTTTCGATTTTACTGACATTAGCGATTTTGATGCAATCCAGCAAAGGAGATGCTCTTTCTGGAACGTTTGGAAGTTTCGGCGGCTCAGGGTCTTTGTTCGGCGGTCGTGGAGCCGTAACGTTTTTATCGAAAGTGACAACAGGTCTGGCCGTTGCGTTTATGGTTCTTTCAGTCCTGATCAGTTTTCTATCGATTCCAAAAGGCGAACCAACCAGCATCATCAAACAGGAAGCGGATAGAAAAACCGTTCCCTCTGCCACTCTCTCAGTTCCTCAGGGTAGTATGGAGCAAGGAGAAGCGCCTGTGACACCGACCGGGAATTAAATCGGAAGTCGATGTTCTTTCTTAATCGTCTTAAGCCGAGGTGGTGGAATTGGTAGACACGCATGGTTGAGGGCCATGTGGGCGATAGCCTGTACGGGTTCGACTCCCGTCTTCGGCACTCGGTTTAGTCATGGGAAATTTTAAAACCGATGAATCAGAGAGGAAAAGCAATGAAACAAGTTTTGGCAGTATTAATGGTGTTATTAGGCGCGGTGCTTGCGTTCGGTCAAGGGTCGGATGATCTGATCAAAGCGTACGATTCACTTCAGAGAGGCGAGTATCAGACTGCTTTTGACATCTGCAAACCGATTGTCGATGCAGACCCGAATTATGCGGGCGCTAATTTCCTTTTGGGAAAGATTTACTATGGAATGGGCGATCTAGATAATGCTAAAATCTATGTCGATAAGGCAATCGAGTTAGATCGCGCCAACATGGAATATCGCGACGTCAGAAACACGATGGCGGCGTTTATCAGTAAACTTTCGGAAGCCTCGCGACTCGTCGCGAGCGCCGACTATCAAGGCGCCAAAAAGTTATATCTGGAGATTATTAAAGAGAATAAAAGTTTTGCTGAAGCCTATTATTCGCTCGGCGTCGTATTTGTCAGACTTCAAGATTACTCCAGTGCCGCCGAGTATATGAACAAAGCAATTCAGATGAAACCTTCGGAAGAAAAATATAAGAAAAATTTCCAAAGCCTTATCTCACAGGTTTTATCCGAAGGTGCACAACTGATGCAGAGGAAAAATTACCCCGGAGCGCTTGAAAAATTTCAGCAAGCCGCTAGTCTCGATTCTAACGATTATCGTTCTTACTATCTTAGCGCAGTCATTAACCTCGATGAAAAGAACTACACAAAAGCGCAAGGATTAATTAGTAAGTGTATCGAGAAGAATCCAAATAACCCCAAGGCTTTTTTAGTATTGGGCAAAGCGCAGACGAAACTAAATAATATTCCAGAAGCGCTTAAATCTTTCGAGATGGCGACAAATATCGATTCGCAATACTTGGACGGATGGATCAACATCGGTCAGATTTATTACCAGTTAAAGGATTTTTCAAATGCGATTCCCGCGTTAAATAAAGTCATTGAGATCAATGTAGATTACGAAACGGCTTATGAATTGTTGGGCGCTATCTACATCGAAATGAACAATTATAAGGACGCAATAACTGTGTTGTCCAAAGCAGTCCAACTCGATTCTAAGAGTACAACCAGTTGGCTCAGGCTTGCAACAGCTCAGAATAAACTCGGACAGTGTGAAGAGGCAAAAGTGTCTGCGAATAATGCCCTTAAACTCAAAGTCAACTGGGCGCCGGCACTGATCGAATTAGGAATTTCCGAAAGGTGTCTGGGAAACAGGTCTGCCGCCAAACAAGCCTTTCAACTTGCTGGTAAGGATTTGAAATGGAAGAGCGTCGCCGAGTTCGAACTCAAGACGGTTCAGTAAAATATTCGGGGAATTTGTTAGGAAAAGGGTGGGGAATGACCTCGCCCTTTTTCATTTATTGGCGTATGACGTTGCAAACGAACGGAAATCTTCCTATTTTACTCAGTGAGGTTATATGATTCGAGTAGTTATTTTCGATTTGGATAATACACTGCTGGACTTCATGCGGATGAAGGAGGGGAGCATTTCGGCGGCCATCGATGCGATGCGCGATGCCGGGCTGAATCTTCCGCCTTCAGAAATTCGTAATGGAATTGAAGCCGTTTATCGTGAAAAGGGAATCGAGTACCAGAATGTTTTCGATGATTTTTTAACTTGCGCACTGGGGTCTATCAACTATAAAATATTGGCGGCGGGAATTTTCGCGTATCGGCATGCGAAGGAAGGATACCTAATAACCTATCCATTTGTTCATCAAACCGTGATTGAACTGACAAGGATGGGGCTTCGGTTAGCGGTCATTTCAGACGCACCGCGAAGAGAAGCGTGGCTGAGAATTTACGCGACTAATCTCCAGCATTACTTCGATCTCGTTCTGACCTATGAAGATACTCATGAACGTAAGCCGCACCCGAAACCATTTTTATTGGCTTTAAAAAAGTTAAATGTTGAACCGGGGGAGGCGATCATGGTCGGCGACTGGGCAGAACGCGACATGGTTGGCGCAAAAAAGGTGGGAATGAAAACTGTTTTTGCGCGCTACGGCGACACAATGAACACGCTTCATTCAGGGGCAGATTATGAGATTGATGCTGTCTCGGATTTAATTGGCATTGTTAAAAAGGAAAATGGACTTGATTAAAATTGGGACCGATATAATCGAAGTCGAACGTATTCGACAATCGATCGAACGTTATGGTGACCGGTTTCTTGTCAGGATTTTTTCTCCAGAAGAAATTAATTATTGCCGAAGTCATGCGATTCCCGAACAGCATTTTGCAGGTAAATTCGCCGCCAAAGAATCTGTCCAAAAAGCATTACTCAGCATCAATCCGACGTTAATCGTCTGGCCGAATCAGATCGAGATTATCAACGACGAGTCCGGAAGTCCGCATGTTCGGTTGATCAGTTCGCTAGGCAAAATCTGTCAATCTTACGTTATCGAAATTTCCGTCTCGCATGTCAAGGAATTTGCTACAGCAACAGCCATCGTGATGATATGAAAGAATTTGTTCTAAATAACCAAGAATCTCATCAAATTAACCGATTTGCGATCGAAAAACTCGGCATTTCCGGGCGGGAGTTAATGTGGAAAGCCGGTGGATTCGTTTCGCTCAAAGCCAAGAAAATCCTGAAAGATGTTCCGAACAGTCGCATCGATTTCTTTTGTGGCGTTGGAAATAACGGAGGGGACGGATTTGCTGCGGCTGGCAATCTGTCCGATTGGGGCGCCAATGTGTTTTGTTGGCTTTTGGGTGACGATGAAAAAATTAAAGGCGACGCGGCATTTTTTTACGATCAGTGTATCAATAAAGGAGTCCCAATCCGTAAAATAGCGACGAATGAAGATATTCTGGAACTCGATGAATTGGCAGAGACGGAACTGATTGTCGATGCCATTTTCGGGACTGGCTTCAAAGGAGATATTCCAGAAATAATCAGTAAAGTCATTCAGAAAATATCCGAATCGAATCAACCCGTTTTGTCGGTCGATATTCCTTCTGGTGTTAACGGCGACACCGGGCAAGTCGGGAACTGCGCTGTGAATGCGGATTGGACGATCACAATGGGATTTCTCAAACGCGGATTGCTATTTTATCCGGGGAAAAAGTACGCGGGTGAAGTGTTTGTCGTCGATCTGAATTATCCGAAGAAATCGTTCGAAATTTTTCCAAACGAGACCTTTTTAATAAGCCGAAATCAGGTTAAAAATATTCTACCGCTCATTCCGGAAGACACTTACAAACATCGACAGGGAAAAGCGCTCATTATTGCCGGATCGCCGGGGATGACGGGTGCGGCGACGCTTGCAGGGATGGCGACTTTACGAGGCGGTGCCGGATTGGTCGTCGTGGCTGTTCCCGAGAGTTTGAATCCAATTATGGAAGTGAAATTGACGGAAGCTATGACCATTCCCGTTCCGGAATCCAGCGATCACACTTTCAATGTTAGTTCTTTGGATTCTCTTAAAGCGCGAATTGAGTGGAGCGACGTTGTCGCTTTCGGCCCGGGCGTATCGACGCATTCCGAGGTCATCGAATTTGGAAAGAAATTATTGGTCGCTTCGAAGAAGCCGCTGATTGTCGATGCTGACGGATTGCGTATTTTTAAAGATGATTTGGATCAAATTCGCAAAATCGACGATCTCATTTTGACGCCGCATCACGGAGAATTTTCAATGATTACCGGCATTCCGGTTCAGAAAATTGCGGAAAGAACCATCGATATTGCCCGTCAATTTGCGATGAAATATTCCTGCACGCTGGTTCTCAAGGGAGCGCCAACGGTTATTGCAGACAGGAATGGCGCAGTGGCAATCAATCCTACTGGGAACGCCGCGCTGGCAACGGGCGGAACCGGAGATGTCTTGACCGGTTTGATTACCGCCTTCCGCGCTCAAGGAATTTCTTCGTTTGATGCTTCGATTGCGGCAGTTTCGATTCATGGTACCGCCGGAGACCTCGGGAAAATTCGGTATGGTACTCGTTCCTTTATTGCCGGAGACCTGTTTGAGTTCATTCCAAAAGTATTAAAAAAATTGGAGCGGCTTTCTGGATGACAAGACTTTGGCTCAAGATTCCGGCTATTCTATATTCATTGGTGATTTTTTTACTGTCGTCCATGCCGCAAGAAAATGTCATACGGGTTGACATCTGGAATTTCGATAAAGTGGAGCACCTTATTGAATACGGCATTTTCGGAATCTTCCTCATGTTAGCTTTTGCCAATTTTCAATCTGAAAAAGTTGCACGAAACGCCGTTTGGATCAGTCTCATCATCGGTATTTTATATGCCGGTACAGATGAAATTCACCAACTTTACGTTCCGGGAAGATTTTGCAGTGTATATGATCTGATCGCCGATACGATTGGGATTGCACTCGGCGCTTATTATTTTTCTAAAAGCAGATGGATTGCTCGGATGAGGAATCGGCTGGATAGTTACAGATAATTTTCCGGATGATTGGAGCGAAACAGACAGGAAAAGTAATATGAGGTTGCTACGGCTTAAAATCGAGAACTTTGCGATTATCAAGCAGATCGATATAGAATTCAAATCCGGTTTCACCGTGATGACTGGAGAAACCGGCGCGGGAAAATCCATTATCATTGAGGCGCTGAACCTTGCGCTAGGTGATAAAGCTTCTCAGACGGTTATTCGGTCGGGTGAAGAATTCGCTTCCGTTGAGTGTGTGTTCCAGCTCGATCGGAAAAATCCACGGCTGGTCGCCTTTTTTCAGTCAAAAAAAATCGATACGGAGCGGGAAAGCCTGATATTGCGCCGGGAGATCTCCTATACTGGACGATCAAAAGCCTGGATCAACGGCAAATCCTTTCCAGTTTCTCTTCTCAAGGAAATCGGCGATCGTTTAGTCGATTTGCACGGTCAGCATGATCATCAATCGCTTTTGAACGAAGAAACACACATTGACTTTTTGGATTCTTATGGGAATTATGCCGAATTATTGACTGAGGTAAAATCCTGCTGGCAACATCTGCGGTTGGTTCAAGATTCGTTAAATATTCTCGAACAGCGGAGGAAAATCAACCACGAAAAGCGGGAATTGTGGGAATTTCAGATAGATGAAATTCAGAAGGTTGATCCGAAATCCGGCGAGTTCGAGGAATTGACGCAAACGAAAACGCTTCTGGAAAACGCCGAAAAAATTCATGGCATCGCAGAAGAACTTACAAATGCTTTGTACGAAAATGATGCTTCGCTTTACCATCGGATTGTTGAGGTCGAAAAAAAACTCGGCAATCTGTGTCGGCTTTCTCCGATGTTTGTCAATTACCTTACCAAACTTGAAGAATCGCAGTATCTGTTTCAGGAAATCTCGAATCAATTAACCAATTTTGCGAGCGGTCTTCAGTATGATCCGCTTCAATTGGAAAAGATCAACCAGCGTCTCTATTCTTTACAGCAGTTGATGAGAAAATACGGTCCCGGTTTGGATGATGTCATGGCATACGCCGAACAAGTTAGGAAAAATCTGGCCGAAGACGACGGATCAGATATTGAATTGGCAAGGTTGACGAAAGAAGTTAAAGCCGCTACCGAAAATTATATGGCGTCGGCAAACCGATTATCGGAAAGACGTAAGGAAGAGTCAATTCATTTGGAATCAAAACTCGATTCGGCATTAAATCGGCTCGGAATTAAAGGAAGCCTGTTCAAGGTACAAATCGATCCGATTTGTGAAGTGATTGAACGAACAGTCAGCGAACCATCTAATCATTTTATGGGAGAAAAGGGAATCGATCATGTCGTCTTCCATATTTGTACGAATCCCGGCGAACCGCTCAGACCGTTGGCGGATATTGTATCTGGTGGAGAAGTTTCCCGGATCATGCTTGGATTAAAGTCGATTCTGGCTGGACGTGACCAAATACCGGTTTTGATTTTTGATGAAATCGATACGGGAATTTCTGGTCGTATTGCGCGGATTGTCGGTGAGGAACTTCGGGAATTGGCGAAATTTCACCAAATCATCTGCATCACGCACCTCCCACAAATTGCAGGGCTGGGATTGGACCATTTGAGCGTTCAAAAAATTACAGATAATGGAAGAAGTGCAACTCAAATTATTCGATTGTCACATGGCGAACGGATAAAGGAAATTGCCACGATGATTGGTGGGAAATCCATCAGTCAAACCACGCTCCGTCAAGCGGAAGAACTTTTGTCTTAGAAATAAATCTACCTGTCTTCATCAATTAAAATATTTGGTTCGGTGTGTACGGAAATGAAGGTTTCCGTGCCATATCGGTTTTTAATACGTTTTTCGACATCGGTAGCGATTTCGTGTGCCGCACAAATGCTAAGATTTTGATCGACGTAAATATGAATATCAATGGCAATGTTATATCCGATTTTTCGAGTTCGCAGATCGTGAGGTTTGATAACCCCCGGGCAATTCGAAATGATCTCGATGATTTCATTTTCAACAGAATCGTCCAGCGACTCTTCGGATAATTCACGGAGGCTTACGACTGTGATAGAGTATGCAACTTTGATGATGAAAAAACTGACAATAACGGCGGCAATTGGGTCCAGAATTCGCCAACGTTCTCCTAAAAGGATCGCGCCACCAATGCCGATTGTCGTACCGATTGATGAAAACGCATCTGAGCGATGATGCCATGCATTGACGACGACAGCCTGACTTGAAATCTCTTTACCGACCTTGATCGTGTACCGATATAAGCATTCTTTGAAGATTACAGATGTAATCGCCGCGATCAGAGCAATATTTCCCGGTTTTTCAAGCAGAGAGCCGGAAAGGTTAAAAAAAATTTTCTTCCCACCTTGCCAGAAAATGCCAACTCCAACGATTAAAAGCGCCAGGCCGATGAAGGCTGTGGCCAGAGTTTCGAATTTACCATGTCCGTAATCGTGTTCGTGATCGATCGATCTCCGAATGATTCGAAAACTTATCAATACGACAATATCCGTTATAAAATCGGATAAAGAATGAACGGCATCTGCAATCATAGCGCCGCTTTGTCCTATAATTCCGGCAACCATTTTGAGGGCTGTTAAAAGTAAATTTGTGAAAAAGCCGATCCATGTAACCCTGTTGGCTTTCGCGGCGCGAACATCATTAGAATTCATACTCAAAACTCCCCCAAAAAATTTCCTTCATTGTTAAGAAATAAATCAAGATAAACGATTGGATTGAAAGGAAACGTTTTGTGCCATTTTTTTTTAGTTCCTAAACCATACACCCCGGTTTGGGAAAACGCTGTCAGAAAACAGTGCAGCAAATTTTAAGCAATAATCGAATGGAAGTAAAGAAAAATGTCGTGGAATTTGTCTCACCTATGAAAATAGCTATAATTAAATCCGTAGAAAAATTTTGTTGACAACAAATTTTAGAAGCGATATATTCAAATGTGAATAGTAACTCAGTTTTGAACTACAAATGATGAATGTGCGCGAAAAAAGGTCTCCCGAATTCTGTGGTGGTTTCGAATTTCGTGTCTTTTTTCTACTGATGGCAATCCTTTTTTATCTGAATCCAGAGGATTTATATTCGGGAGATAAAAGTCCTGAGTGGGCAAAAACTGCGATTTGGTATCAGATATTCCCGGAACGATTTCGGAATGGAGATACAAAAAATGATCCGACTGTCGAAACGCTTGAAGGAACCTGGCCATACGATCACCAGATCGATTGGCGAATTATGCCGTGGACATCAGATTGGTACAAATTACAGCCGTGGGAAGAGAAAAATGCCCACGGTTTTTATTACAATGCTCAAACGCGTCGGTATGGCGGAGATATTCAGGGAATTTTAGATGAACTCGATTATTTACAAGACCTCGGCATCACGGCGATCTATTTAAATCCGATTTTTGAATCGGCGTCAGCTCACAAATACGGCGCAACGAGGTATCATCACATCGACAATAACTTTGGACCGGATCCAACAGGCGATTTGTCGATTTGGAAAATAGAAAATCCGGGCGATCCATCAACTTGGAAATGGACTGCGGCCGATAAATTATTCCTGAAACTCGTTCAGGAAGTGCATGCCCGCAAAATGAAGATAATCATCGATGGGGTGTTCAATCATGTTGGTATTCCGTTTTGGGCATTCCAGGATGTCAGAAGAAATGGAAAAGCCAGCCGATACGCTGACTGGTTCGTAATCAAATCCTTTGACGACCCAAAAACCAGCCGGGATGAATTTGAATATCAAGGGTGGTATGGAGTCACTGATTTACCGGAAGTATGGGAAGATGCAAACGGACCGGCACAAGGTTTTCGGGATCACATTCAGGCGGTCGTAAAAAGATGGGGTGATCCCAATGGCGATGGTGATCCGTCGGATGGAATCGATGGCTGGCGTTTGGATGTGGCTGAGATGGTCAGCAAATCTTTCTGGCGTGATTTCCGGAGATGGGTAAAATCAGTTAATCCGGAAGCATACCTTACCGGTGAGATATGGTGGGAGGATTTTCCCAATAATAAAATGTTCGATGCATCGCCCTGGCTTCAGGGCGATATTTTCGACGGTGTGATGAATTACCGTTTCGGGGATGCGATGCTCAAGGGCTTTGTTGATAAAAAGATGCATGCGAATCCGACCGGCCTGGATCAGTTATTGGGCGATATCCGCAATAAATATCCGTTGCCGGCTCAGTATCAATTGATGAATATCATGGGCAGTCATGATAACGAGCGCTTTGCCAGCCTGCTAATAAATCCCGATCGGTGGATCGACCATGGCGGAAATCTGGGTTATAATAAGGATTTCAAGGTTAATCGTCCATCTGAATCAGACCGTGAGGTGCAGAAAGCGATCCTTGTATTTCAATTTACGTACATCGGCGCTCCATATATTTATTATGGTGATGAGGTTGGGATGTGGGGAGCCGATGATCCCGATAATCGAAAGCCGATGGTCTGGTCTGATTTGAGCTATGAAACCGAGACGGCTCATCCATTCAACATGAAAAGGTCAGCGGATTTGGTCGAGGTAGATCAGGAACTGTTCGACTTTTACAAATCTGTGATTCTTCTACGCAAGGAACACGAGAGTCTGCGCCAAGGACTTTATCGTACAGTGGCTCTTGACGATAAAAATAATTTATTTACTTTTGAAAGGTGTAGTAAAGAAGAGACAATAAGAGTGATTTTTAATCTTTCAGATAAAGTGCAAAAAATTGATTGTAGAATTCTATTTCCAAAGAGTGAAAAGTGGAAAGTTCTTTTTGGAAATGCCGCATTTGATGATCCATTACAGCCGAAATCTGCCAGAATATTTATAAAAGAGATGAAATAAGTAAGTAGTTTTAATGAAATATCTTTTACATAGTGTTTCGATCAATCGACCCTTAGTGTTGATTGTATTGTTAGTATTTGGATCATGGGTTCTTGGGTTTGCAGATAACAAAAAAGTCCTTGCCGTTTATAATGGTGGTTCTGTCAGCATTGATGAATTTTTAAATAATTACAGGAATTATTTAAAAATTACCGGTATCAAGGATAACATGATCAGCAGGAAACTAATTTTGGATAGTGTTATCAATGAGAAAATAGTGCTTGCTGAATTTAAAAATGCAAAAATGGAACATGAGGCTGTTTATATCGAAGAACAAAATCTTATTTATGACCAACTTTTATTAAATAGTTACTTCGAGAAAGAAATTCTTCCGAAGATACAATTTAACAATGCTCAATTATCAAACTATTTTACGATGGAAAATACATTGTATCATATCAAACAAATTTTCACAGGAAGTTATGATACTGCGATCGTTTATTATCAATTATTAAACTCAGGTATATCCATTGAAGCGCTAGTTAACCGGATGAAAATACCGGAAGTGAAATATGATTTAGGGTTTGTTTTAATAAACGATGTTCACCCGCAATTTCGTGAAATTATCCAGAGGCTTCAGCCAGGTGAAATCAGTATGCCTTTAAAGGGTCAGTATGGGTATACGGTTTTAAAACTGGAAGAAAAACGCGTAAGACCTCTTCTGACAGAATATGAATTTGCCAAACAGAGAAAATTTTTGTCTGAAAAGTTGGCGGTGGAATATAAGGATTCCTTAAGGCATGAGTATGTAAAAAAGCTAGCGGAGGGACTTGAGGTTGAATGGTATGAAGAAAAACTCCCTGATTTACTCCATATAATGATGAGCGCTAGAGAGAAAAGTGATTTGCCAATTCACCATGATACTCGTGGGATTTTCAGTGATCCGGTATGCAGTGTAAGGAATAACAAATACAATTACTTTACTCTTTTACCATATATTTTAAAGTCCAGAAATGAACATTTGAAATCTGTCAGAGATATAGAAAGTTTGAAAGATTTCATTACTGGAATTATTGTGCGTGAACAAACATTAACCGCAGCGCGAGCGATGAAAATTGAAAAGGATAATGATTTCCGGCAATTGTACGCGAAAAAAGTTTCAAAATTAAAAATTGATACTTGGATAAAAAGTTTTACTGATACTATTCTCTTTTCTGATATGGATTATGGATATTATTATGATAAAAACAAGACAGAATTTATACTTCCGATTCGAAGGAGTGTATTTGAAATATGTGCACCAAATAAAGATGCTGCTGATGAATGTTTCCAAAGAATAAAAAAGGGCGAACAATTCGGGAGTATTGCTAGTGAATTCTGTCAGTTTCACCAAAATAAGACGTCAGATGGATATCTTGGAATCCTCACGTCCGGAGAACTTGGTAAGTTTGGACCTACTATATTTTCTGCTACATTGGGTTTGGTTGTCGGGCCATATCAGTTTGAGGATGCTTATTATTTATTTCTTGCGACAGAAGAATATCCTAGCCGGGCTTTAGGTCTGCAAGAGGTAAAGCCGATCATTGAAAAAAAATATCGTGAGGATTTAGTTCACAGTAAAATGAAGCGATATTTCGATAAAAAAGTGAAAGAATATAACGTAAAGAAGAATCTGCCAATACTTAAATCAATTCAATACCAAGATAGTAGTAGTAAAAGAGGAATTGTCGCCAATGAGTAAACTACGAATTACTGTGTTGTCACTATTTCTTCAGTCTGTCCTATTCGGAGGTGTAACTGGGAAGATTTCAGGAACTATTGTTGAGAAGGAGGGTCGTAAGCCGCTTATTGGATGTAATATTATTATAGAAGGCACTTATCTCGGAGCAGCATCTTCAGCGGACGGTGATTTCATAATCCTTAATATCCCTCCGGGTTACTATAATATTCAAGCAACAATGATAGGATATGCTCCGCTTAAAATTGAGAATATTGCCGTATCGGTCGATCAAACTACAACAGTTTATATCGAAATGAATATTGAATCAATTCAAGGACAAACTGTTTTGGTGGTTTATGATCGTCCAGACGTACAAGCCGATCGTACTTCAACTCAAGTTCACATCTCTGAAGATGTGATTCGAGATATGCCTATTCAGGAAGTCAGTGAATTAGTTGAAATTCAATCCGGGATAACAAAGGATGCCGGTGGTGGATTACATATTAGAGGAGGACGAGGTAGCGAAGTCGTATATTGGATTGATGGAGTGCCAGTGACTGATAGTTATGATGGCAGCGCAATTGTCGAGGTGGATAAAAATGCAATTCAGGAATTGCAACTGGTGAGTGGTACTTTTAATGCCGAATATGGCCAAGCAATGTCGGGAATTATTAATATTGTAACTCAGACCGGAAGTGAAAAATTTCATGCTTCTATCGATGCCAGTAGTGGTGGATATTGGGCAAGTTCTGACGATATGTTTATTGGTCTTGATAAATACAATCCATTAATGACACAAAATGTTTCCGGTTCGTTTAGTGGCCCATTACTTTCCAAAAACCTTCGATTTTACCTTTCAGGAAGGAAATATTATAGTGATGGATGGTTAAATGGATATAACTATTATACACCAACAGGGACCTCCGGTGATAGCAGTATTGAAAATATGAACTGGCAAGATAAATATTCTCTCAATGGGAAAATATCCTATTATTTAACTCATAATATCAACGTGCATTTTAATGCACTTTTAAATGAAAGAGATTACCAGGACTATGATCACTTCTATAGATGGAATCCCAAAGGAAATCCCTATCGCTATGATAATGGTCAAAACTACTCGATTACATTGAACCATACATTAAGTTCTAAATCATTTTATACGGTGAAAGCGTCATCAGCCTACTCCGAGTATAAACAGTACTTATATGAGGATCCATTGGATAGCCGTTATGTCCATCCTGATAGTCTTAATGTTTCCAGTTATACATATGTTACCAGCGGAACAAACTTGTATCATTACTATCGAAGTACAAATACTGCGTTGATAAAATTTGATTTAACATCACAAATGACCAAACGTCATCTGGTAAAGATAGGGGCTGAGTGCCGATCACATGATATTGAGCAGGAAGATTATACCATAACCTATAAGACTGATAGCCAAAATATCGAAATTGAACCTTTTGAACCTGATACTTTAGGGACACATACTTCATCACACGGTTATTATCGAGAAAAACCAGAAGAATTCAGTATTTATGCCCAGGATAAACTCGAATATCAAAACCTGATCGTAAATATTGGCCTGAGATTTGATTATTTTAACTCGAACGGACATGTATTGGCCGATCCCGAAGATCCGAATATATATTCACCGTTTAAACAAGAACACATAAATATGACTATGGCAGAGCGCGAAGCAGTCTGGTATGAAAAGGTTAAGCCAAAAACCAGTATCAGCCCACGTTTAGGATTAGCGTTTCCGATTACCGATCAAGGCGTCATTCACTTTTCCTACGGCCATTTTTTTCAAATTCCTTCATTCCAATATCTGTACAATAGTGGTATTAAAGTTGCTACTAGCGGGGGTACTTACGGACCCTATGGAAACGCTGATCTGGAACCACAGCAAACAATCATGTACGAACTTGGGTTGCAACAACAATTAATGAAAGATCTTTCTATTGATGCTACCATGTTTTATCGGGACATACGTAATTGGGTAAGTACAAGTACTGCAATTTCCACAACAATTCCCGGAGTGACCTATGTCCAATTTATTAACAGAGATTACGCCAATGCCCGTGGAGTCGTATTGTCATTAAAGTATAATTTAAATACTTTACTCTATGCAAATATGGAATATACTTATCAAATTGCCGAAGGTTCGAATTCCGATCCGGGTGATGAATATAACTCTCTGTTAAACAATGAAGAGCCAACCCGGTATATCACACCACTTAATTGGGATCAGAGGCATACATTAAATGGATCTATTACTTATAACTATAATCATTGGAATATAGCCTGGATTGCATCTTATGGATCTGGCTATCCCTATACTCCGTCGATCGGTATTTCGACCCGGACAGGATTAAATGCCAGTTCAATAATGCCCTCAAACAGCCGGCGTAAACCAACGACTTTTGAGATAAATTTTAGGATAAATTATACAATTAAATTCGGCAAATATGACGTATCATTTTACAGTAACGTAAATAATATTCTGGATACCAGAAATGCCACCAATGTTTTTTCAGATACAGGTGAACCGGATTACACAAATAGTATTGCTAATGTCGGTAGTGATGAAAATCGAACCAACACAGTTGAAGAATATATAATTTATCCCCATTGGTATAGTGTGCCACGGGAGATATTATTTGGTATTAAACTATCATTATAGGGGATTGCCAATGAAAATTCAACGAACGATAATATTTTTAATCTTTCTAGTACAATTCTGCTTGGCTTATGTGCCGTCAACCCACAGGGGTAATCCAATTTATGAGAGGAAGACCGAGATAGATGGCAATCTTGTCCGGGCAAGTATATTTAATTATGCATTCGCGGGTCGTACCAGTGGAAGTGAACCTAACCACATTCCTTTTGAATGGCCTAAGAACACTCGTCAAGAATATATGGCAATTGTAGCGGCCTTTGTTGGCGCTGAAGTAAAAACCGAAGATGGGACTACTCAAAAAATTGTCATTACTCCCCATTATCGTACAGATCCTAATACTGGATCATCTTGGAATTTCGAACCCGTACCAGGATTTCTCAACGAAAATTCCGATTTGATTGCTAAAAGCACTGTCGAAAATTCTTGGCCGTTGTATTGGCCTGATCGTATGAATGATACTTCAGATCCAGGCTGGATCGGCTCGTGGAACGGCTATTTTGGTAAAAATCAATTCAATGCCGATCAGGAAATCTATTATGAATGTTCCGATGACATATATAATCGTTTTAACTATTTTCCCGATACTACAGATCTTAGTCGGCGTGGCCTCGGACTATTAATGAAAGTACGTGTGATGGCGTGGTCACAAATTTTAGTAAACGACGATGTGTTTATTCTCCATGAAGTCATTAACGATGGAACTAAAAAATTAGAAAAAACAGTATTTTCAATTTGGTTGGCTGATATGGTTGGCGGTGATGGCGATACCGGTGATGACCATCCCTCATTTGATATGTTGACAGATGTGGCCTGGTGTATGGATGCTTATCCTTACGTGGGCAATGACGATTTCGGCGATACGCCGGTTGGAGTTGTGGCTACTGCTTTCCTGGAAACCCCTGGAAATGGTGTGGATGGGATTGATAATGACGGTGATGCTGATTCCCATCCGGAGTTATTGTCGGAATGGTCAAATTATGAGAACCTTGTCCCGTTATTTACCAGCGACGATTTCAATACGACAACTCTTTCGAACGGAACAAAGCTGGTGCTTATTGATGAGAATTACTCCAGGCATATTATAAGATTCCCGGGAATAGATACGACGGTAATATCCCAGGGAATTTCCTATAATTTGACAAATGGTATGATCCTCGAGGAAAATATTGATAATTTAATCGATGATGATCTGGATGGTCTAATCGATGAAAATATTGATCTGCATTTAGATCGTTTGACAGTCGGCGGAGTAATACCGGTCCGCCACATTAACTACAAGGCGTTTAATATCGGTGATACAATCAAACGCGGTTTATTGGTAGCCGGAGACACGGTGACCTATCGACAAGCCACAGTAGCCCCCATGATCGACGAGACTCGTTCGGATTGTGTGGATAATGATCGGGATTGGAGCGCAATTACTGATGACAATGGACTCGACGGTAAAGCGTACTCAGGGGACACAGGGGAGAACGATAATGCGCCAACTTCCGGATATGGTACCGGATTAACCGGCGAACCGAATATCGATTTGACTGACGTTTCCGAATCAGATCAGATCGGCCTGACTTCGGCAGCCTATATTGCTTCTGCCGAAAACACTACCGGTTATGCTGATAATAAGATGTGGCGTGAATTTCTTACACCCGGAAAATTTTTCGATCCTACAACTGAATTAGAGGGTGACTATAATCTTCATATCAGTTCCGGATATTTTCCGCTGGAAGTCGGTCAGACGGAGAGGATCTCCATTTCTGTCAACCTTGGTGTCGATCAGACAGATGCTCTCAGAAATAAAGATGTTGCCCAAAAGACTTATGATATGGACTATCAATTTGCGAAGGCTCCGCGGGCGCCAACAGTGACTGCGGTAGCCGGAGATGGAAAAGTAACAATTTATTGGGATGATCTTGCCGAGCAATCATACGATAATTATATGGCTGATTTAGGAGCTAACGGTTATGATTTCGAAGGTTATCGAATTTACCGCTCCACTGATCCGGCATTTTCCGATCAATATCTGATCACAGACACAGATGGGGTACTGACTTATTACAAACCGGTTGCCCAATTTGACCTCGATAATGGTATACAGCGAGTGGATTCTTCATTAGATATAAATGGCATCAAATATGATCTGGGCGATGATACCGGAATCCAACATACTTATGTCGATGAAAATGTCCAGAACGGACAACGATATTTTTATGCCGTGACCTCGTATGACGCCGGCGGGTACAGTATGGGAATTGCGCCGTCGGAATGTCCCATATATGTACAGCTCCTGTCAGACGGTAGTGTTGAGACTGGGATTAATGTCGCTGAAGTAACTCCTTCACCTAATCCGGCTGGCTATGTCGAACCCGAAATTGCCATCGAACATCTTTCGGGCTCGAGTTCAAGTCGAATTAACCTTGAAATAATTGATCAAATGGCGTTGAAAGACCGAAATGTATATCAAATAACTTTTGAAGACACGACCAAGAAAGCCTCAAAACGAATCTACGAGGATACCTTAACCACTAAAAATTTCACCCTTGTGAATGTTACTGACATCGCTGAACCCGATACGCTGATTGATCATTCTACAAAAATTCATACCGGTGATGAACATCTTGTTATAGATGGTTTTCAGATCTCGTTTAATCTTGAATCGGTGATTGAATTAAACAGTAGTTTGTCGAAGTGGAATGGTGGCGATACCATGATTTTTGCACCGATATTTATGCGCTGGGAGGATATCGGCAAGGTAGGATATCGAAAACCGTCAGATTATCGTTTGACCATCGGTGATGTTGGTTTGGGGAAAAGTACCCAGATGAAAGTTGCCGGGGGAGTGGTTACCCTGCCCGCGATAAATGTAAATTTCAAAATTGAAAATATAACGGAGAATAAAGTACTGGATTTCGGCTTTTGGGAACTTGATACAACCGGAGGAACAGGAAAGTTAACCTCAAATCTCGATGAATCGGATATTATAATCTTATTGGAAGATAAAATAAGTACCAGTGGTGATACGACCAGTGTATATACTTGGCAATTCAAAATGAAGCATCTCATTCCCGATTCATTAAAACGGCATCCGCGATCAGGTGATGTGGTCGATCTTATCGTAAAGAAACCGTTCCTCGGTGATGATTTATTTGAATTCACAATATATGGTCCGGAAATCAGTAAAAAAGCAGTCAAGTCTGATATTAAACAAATCAAAGTAGTTCCAAATCCTTATATCGGGGCCAATACCTGGGAGACGAAGAATCCTTATGATTCAGGTCGAGGTCCTAGAGTTATTCATTTTAACCATGTTCCGATGGATTGCGAAATCACGATCTTGAACATAGCAGGTGAAATCGTTGATCAATTTGAAGTGCATAATGCTATTGACGACGGTATTGCCGAATGGGATTTATTATCGAAGGATAATTTGTCTATTTCATACGGACTTTATCTCTATCATGTAAAAGATCTGTTAAGCAATGCGGTACAAACCGGGAAATTTGCGGTTATTAAATAGGTGATGGAATGGGGAAAAAAATAATAGTATTGATTGTTTTTATTTGCAATGTAATGTTAGCTCAATCAATATCGAAGGTTGGAACATCATCCGCTAAGTTTTTAAATGTTCCAGTTGATGCTTGGGGAACTGGCCGAGGGGGGGCGGTTGTCGCTGGATTTAAAGATGCGTCAACTCTTTTTTGGAATCCGGCAACGATCACGTTTCTTGATAGAATGTCAACTCATTTCAGTTATACGAAATGGTTTGAGGATATCAGTTTCAACTACATCGCAGCAGTAATTCCATTTCGAACGGGTACCTTTGGTGTCAATGCAACATTTTATCAAACAAATCCGATTGAGGTGACAACAGAGCTTTATCAGGATGGTACTGGAGAATATTATTCGGTGAGTAGCAATGCCATCGGCCTAGCCTATGCCCGAAATCTTACTGATAAATTTGCGATCGGCGCCAACGCAAAATATATTATTGAAAATATTTATCATTGTTCTGCTACTGGTTTAGCATTGGATATTGGCGGCCACTATGTAACTCCTTGGAAAGGGCTTCGGCTTGGTTTTTCGATAAATAATTTTGGTACAAAGATGCAAATGACCGGAGAAGATTTACTGATCACTACTGACCCAGATCCTTCCAATAGCGGTAATAACGACAATATCAATGCTTATTACGCTACAGATAAATTTGATTTGCCTTTATCAATGACGATTGGAATGGCTTGGGATTTAAACTTTTTGAAAAAAAATAAACTTACTCTGGAGATAGATGGCATTTATCCGAGTGATAACTATGCAAGCGTCAATACCGGGATAGAGATGTCGATGTTTAATGATATTATTCATTTACGTTCGGGAATAAGTGATCTGTTTATGAAATCGGAAGAACCACAATATTCATTTGGCGGAGGTATCCGTTGCCCAATTCTCGGGCAGATGGTTCTAAATGTTGATTATTCATATCAATTGCATGAATACTTCAATAAAAATGAACATTTTTCTATATCAATTACATATTAATATTGAGGATTAAAGAAAGTAAGTAAATGTCGTTTCTAACAAAAAAAAGGAGAATCATCATGAAAAAAGCTACGAGTGTGGTGGTCGCATTACTAATGATGTTATCATTCGGTTTTGCGGCTAATGTGACCTTTAAGGTTCACATGGAGTATCAGGTAGCACAGGGGAATTTCAATCCTGTAACTGATACTGTGGATGTCATTGGCGGTTTTACCAGTGGATGGAGTACTTATGTGCAACTGACCGATGACGATCATAATAATGTCTGGGAAGGTACCCTGACTATTGCCGAGGGTGATTATGGATTCAAATTCC
>PEYN01000018.1 GCA_002774355.1 Candidatus Marinimicrobia bacterium CG08_land_8_20_14_0_20_45_22
TGGGGATGAGTTTTATGGATAGGTGGTAGATCAACTAATCCCTCCATTCCATGGGTTTGAAATCGCTTTTTGTACTCGTAAAAACGGCTCCGGCTAATACCCCGTTGGCGACAGGCTTCGGAAACGTTTCCAAGTGCTTTAGCCAGTTCTAGGGCGCTTAAGCGCTTCTGGGCTAATTTTCTTTCAGCTGGTTCCATAAGACTTCTTCCCCGCCTGAATGTCGGGCAGGCTTTCGTTTTTCCTGCTGTTGTAACTTCGCTCCTCCCGAATAATCGGGATTCGCGGCGTTACAACAGCATAGTTTAATATAACTAGGCATGATTCGGAAGAAGATTAACTATACACCGGTCAGCCAGGTCGATATTACCGCGGCACTTCAACCAGAAATTACGCCTAAGAGAAATGTCTTTTACATATCTTTTCCACTAGATATTTACGTTAAGGTTAACGCTTATGGCCGGACTGTCAAATCAGTGATTGCTGGTAAAAGGAAAATGTTTTTCAGCAAAGAGCCTTATCCCTACGAAGAAGATGCCTGGATTGTTAAAATCTCAGCCGAATCTTTGACGACTCTACCCGATGGTGAGCAGCTTGTTGCGATCAATTTTAATTCGGGCGAGGCGGGGTTGCTAAATTTGCAGGTTGTTCCCAAAAGAAAACCGGCTGAGCTAACAATTACTGCTCCGGATGTCAATCACGGCAATTCGGTGCTGTTTTTATTACCGGATGGTAAAAAAATGCTCGTAGATTGTGGCAAGGCTTTTATCCGCGATAGCGTGATTATTCCTTTATTAAAGAAAAATGGCGTTTCTCACCTGGATTACCTTATCCTTAGTCATTACCATGAAGACCATGATAGCGGGGATCGAGGACAGACAATCCGTGAAAAATTCAAAGTTGATAATTTCAGGGACTACCGCGATTTTAAAGCCGGAGATGAATTTGAAATCGGCGGCGTTCATTACCGGAAATCAAATCACAGCTATCGAAATGCCTGGAGAAATATTAACAGATTTTGCCTTGTTTCAGAATTATCCAAACCCGTTTAATCCTATGACAACCATTGTCTATTCAATTGCGGTCGAGAGTGTTGTAAAACTGCAGATTTATGACTTGCTTGGCAGGGAGGTAAAAACACTGGTAAACCAAAGGATGCCATCTGGTAAGCATATTGTTAATTTCAACGCCAAGGAATTGAAGTCAGGGATTTACTTTTATAAAATCAAAGCTGGCGATTTTGAACAGATGAAAAGGATGATACTGATTAAATAGCCCGAATTTGACTCACAAAAGATTGTCGAATTAAACATCGTTTCTCTGAAAAATTAATAGTAGGGTAAATCGGACCATATTTCAAACCCCAAATTTATACCTTTGGATCAATGTGCTTTTATTTTGATTTCGTAACGACTATATTTTCGGCAATTGTTTTGGTTTTTCTCGTTGTTAGATATTCATGATCAGTCAATCAGGAGGAATGAAGAATGTTTAAAAACCACCCCAAAGGTTTAGCGGTTGCTTTCTTTGCCAACATGGGCGAGCGCTTCGGCTTTTATACGATGATGGCAATTCTGGTGTTGTTTCTTCAGTCCAAATATGGTCTGGACGAAAATACTGCCGGAAGTATTTACAGCTGGTTTTACTTTGCCATCTACGCCCTAGCGTTGTTTGGAGGCATTATCGCTGATTCTACCAAGAAATACAAAACGGTGATACTGTTCGGACAGATCGTTATGTTTGCCGGTTATCTGTTAATTGCAATCCCCGATTTGTCGCTTACCGTGACACTCATCGGCCTGTTCACCATCGCTTTCGGTAATGGTCTGTTCAAAGGCAATCTGCAAGCCGTAGTCGGACAAATGTATGATAATGAAAAATATTCCAAAGTCCGCGATTCGGCCTATATGCTGTTCTACATGGGAATCAATGTTGGCGCTTTCTTTGCCCCTTTCGCGGCGACCGGTATCAGAAACTGGTGGCTGAAGTCCAACAATTTACTACATGACGGTAGTTTGCCGGCCATTTGTCACCAGTTTATTAATGGTACTTTGAAAGATTCCGGTGAGTTGCAAACCATGGCAAACAGGGTAAGTCTGAGCGGTCCTGTGACAGATCTTTCTGCCTTTGCTCATAACTATCTCGAGGTATTCTCCACGGGGTACAATTTTGCTTTTGGGATCGCCGCCATTGCGATGATCATCTCACTGGTGGTTTATATCATCTTTAACCGATATTTACCCAGTAAAGAAAAGGCCACGGCCGGAAGCGATTCAAAAGTTTCGTTGGCAGGTAAACCGCTGGCGATAATTAGTGCCCTTGTAGCTGGTGCAGTTGTGGCTTATCTGATCAGTTTGGTGAAAGACATCGCTACTGGCGCCGCGATCGGGCTGTTCGTTACCTTCGTGACCTGGATTTTACTGATCTCAAAAAAAGAAGAAAAATCGCGGGTCATGGTGCTCTTGTTGGTGTTCTTTGTAGTCATATTTTTCTGGATGTCCTTCCATCAGAACGGACTGACGCTGACTTTCTTCGCCCGCGACTATACCGTCAAGACCGTCGATCCATATACCTATATGTTTTTCACACTGCCAAATATTTTGTCATTGATCGCCTTTTTAATCGGATTGGTTTTAATCTTGGGGCGAAAAAACGCCCGAAATGTGCGTTTTACGGGAGTGGGATTTTTAGTCGTCAGCGCCGCGGTTATTTATTATCTGTTCAAACAGGGAGAAGCGCAGAATCCAATCGCGCCGGAGATTTTCCAATCGTTCAATCCGCTTTTCATCGTTTCACTCACCTTCGTTGTGATGGGACTATTTTCCTGGCTGAATAAAAAAGGCAAGGAACCTTCCACTCCCCGCAAAATCAGCTATGGTATGGTGATCGCGGCGCTGGGATTCCTGGTACTTCTGATTGGCTCGCTGAACCTGGTTTCTCCTCACGAATTAAAACTCATTGATGAAACCGGTGCGATTAAGTTCAGTCAGGTTCCCGACTCATCGCGGATTATGCCCTACTGGCTGATTTCATCCTACCTAATTCTCACGATCGCGGAATTGTTTCTCAGTCCGATGGGACTCTCCTTTGTATCCAAGGTGGCTCCGGATCGTTTCCAGGGTCTCATGCAGGGCGGCTGGTTATTGGCTACCGCAGTCGGCAATAAACTGCTGTTCGTAGGCAGCACTTTCTGGGGTGTTCTCGAACTCTGGCAGTTGTGGTCGATTTTTGTCATCTCATGTCTGTTCTCGGCGGTTTTTATCTTTTCGATAATGAAGCGGTTAGAGCGTGTCACAAACTAATTGTTTCCATCGAACATGTCAGCCTCGCGGGAGTCGGTGATTTCTTCGAAGCTGGTCATGTTTAAGCAAATTTGATTGGGTTTGTCTGCCATTAATGGTTTGATTAGGATGAATCTGGTTGTCGGTAACCAGTGAATGGGTTGGCCGGAAAATGCCGACATTGACAAATCGTGCAGAAAATTAACGAAACATTTGACGCTTTTCCATGATGAGATGTGTCAAAGTGTACGGATTTTTAAAATGTAGTTAAGGATCAATCGATGAAGAAAAAGATATTAATCGGTATTGGTATTGTTTTGGTGGCATTATTGGGTTGGCGTTTAGTCAATTTGTTTTCCGGAGCCAACAAGCAGAAATTGGTCCGAATGGCGCGACTGCCGGTAGCCGTTGAGGTGGATAGCGTTCGATTTGCGCCCATCGTGGAAGTTCGGGAATTGACAGGAACAGTTTTTCCCGATTATCAATACGTTGTTTCACCCAAAGTTGCCGGTCGGTTAATTGAGATTCGAAAACGGATCGGCGACAAAGTCAAAGCAGGAGAAATCATTGCCCGAATCGACAATGCCGAATATCAGCAGGGCGTTTTGGAAGCGGAAGCTAATTTGCGCATTGCCGAATCTTCATTAAGCGAATCCCGCTCGAATTTTAATTTGGCAAAACAGGAAAAAGACCGCGTGGAGTCTCTTCAGATAAAAGGCATTGCATCGTCCAGCGAATTAGATGCCGCGGTGTCGAATTATTCCGCGCAGAAATCGCGTTTCGATTTGGCACGGGCTCAGGTGGAACAACGTCAAGCGGCATTAAAATCTGCCAAGATTCGTTTGAGTTACACAACGCTGATCGCTTCTCAGCCCGGTCTTATTGGTGAACGTTATATTGATGAGGGCGCACTCCTGTCGGCGAATTCTGCCGTTGTGTCGGTTGTTGGCATTGACCGCGTAATCGTTCGGACGACGGTGATCGAACGAGATTACGGAAAAATTAATTCCGGTCAATCGGCAAAAGTATCGGTAGATGCATTTCCAAATAAGGCGTTTTGGGGTAAAGTAACCCGCATTGCGCCTATGTTGCAAGAAGCCTCCCGCGTTGCCCAGATGGAAGTAGAAGTGGCTAACCAGACGCATGAACTAAAGCCTGGAATGTTTGCCCGCGTTGAGGTCATCACGGCGGAAAAAGCGAATACGCAAGTCGTGCCGAGTAAAGCATTAGTGACTTCCAACGGAGGAGTCGGTATTTTCGTGGTTCCAGAATCAACAACCGTTGCTCGATATTATTCCGTGACGACCGGAATCGTGACGTCGGAATACACGGAGATTGTTGCGCCGATTCTTACTGGGCGCGTCATTACATTGGGTCAGCATTTGCTTGAAGATGGCAGTTTGGTGATTCTTCCCCAAATGAAACCAATTGAAATATCAGCGCCTGATTCTTTGCAAATTGGGGAAAAATCGAAATGAATATCGCCGCCGGACCAATTAAACGACCTATTTTAACCACAATCATTTATCTTATTGTCATTACGCTCGGATTGGTGTCATTTAGCCGGTTATCCATCGATCTGATGCCGGAAATCAGTTATCCGACGATTACGGTCATCACGAGTTATGGAAATGTAGGACCGCAGGAAATGGAAGAATCCATCTCTCGCCCGATCGAGGAGGCGCTGGCGGCGGTGCAGGGCGTCGATGAAATTACCTCGACCTCCACCGAAGGACGAAGCGTCGTGCGGGTTTCATTCAACTGGGGGACAGATTTGGATGTCGCGGCGAACGATGTCCGCGACCGTATCGACCGAGTAATGAGTCGGCTTCCCGAAGATATTGATCGTCCGATGATCCGAAAGTTTGATGTGTCGGCTTTTCCGATCATGAATATTGGCGTTTCTGGTAGCCTAAGTCCGCTAGAGTTGCGGCGAATCGTCGAAGATCAAGTCAAATATCGGCTGGAAAAAGCACCGGGCGTTGCATCGGTCGATATTCGCGGTGGACTCTACCGGGAAATCCATGTTGACTTACATTCTGCAAAAATGAAGGCTCTGAACATTTCACCGGAATCTGTTCTGAACGCGCTGAAAAGTGAAAATCGGAACGTTCCCGCTGGTTTGTATGAGAAGGGAAATCTCGACGTGCTTGTCCGAACACAGGGTGAATATTCTAGTCTTGACGAAATCCGAAATACGGTGATTACCGCACGAAACGGTGTGCCGATTCAAATTCGCGATGTCGCCGATGTGATCGATTCATGGGAAGAAGTTTTACAAATGGTACGTATTGATGGCAAACCGGGGCTTCGTATTGCTGTCAACAAGCAGTCTGGCGCAAATACGGTAAAAGTCGCCGATGCGGTGAAACTGGAAATGGTACGCATTAACCGCGATATTCCACAGATTCGACTTATTCCGATAATGGACACCTCACAACGTACATTAAAAATTCGATCAGCAGTGTCGGCAATTCGGCGCTCATCGGCGGCATTTTAGCGGTTCTGATTCTTTTTCTGTTCTTGCGAAATGTCTCCAGTACGCTGATTATATCAACGGCGATTCCGATTTCAATTATTGCTACCTTCGGACTGATGTACTTCGGTGGATTCACGTTGAATACGATTACTTTCGGCGGGCTGGCGCTTGGGATTGGTATGCTCGTTGACTCTGCGATTGTCGTTCTCGAAAATATTTATCGCCACCGGGAGTCTGGCGCTTCATACCAACAGAGTGCGATGGATGGGGCGGTGGAAGTATGGTCGGCAATTCTTGCCAGTACGCTGACGACGATCGTTGTATTTCTTCCTGTCGTTTTTATTCGCGGCGTTTCCGGAATTATGTTTCAGCAAATGGCGTATGTTATCACTTTTTCTCTGCTGTGTTCGCTCATTGTTTCCGTGACGCTAATTCCAATGCTATCGTCGCGCTTTCTCAAATTTCAGAGATCGGAACATTATCAGGACGAAAATGCTCTGCATCGGCTCTATTCATGGAGTGAAGACGCTTTCCGGCGAGTGGAGCAAAATTACTCAAGGATACTTCGGTGGGCTCTCGGTCATAAACGAACAGTTCTGATCGTGACGTTGGGACTTTTCATTTTGGCGGTGATTCTGGTGCGGTTTATCGGCGTCGAGTTAATGCCGACTGCTGATGAAGGACAAGTTCAGGTCAGCCTGGAAATGGCCGTAGGAACCCGGTTGGAACTTATCGATCAAGCGACTAAAGCTGTCGAAGATGTTATTTCAAAGCAAGTACTAGAAGCCATATCCGTTTTATCAAATATTGGCGGTGGCGGCTATGGTTCTTCCGGAGGACACATGTCTGATATCCGGATTCAACTGGTTTCTCGTGATAAGCGGAAACGGAGTAGCGAACAAATAGCAAACGACCTGCGAAAATCGCTTATTGGACTACCGGGTGTCACGATTCGGACGAGAGCCGGCCAGGGACTCTTTATATTGAGAATGGGAACTTCTTCGGGAAATGTGGTCGATGTCGAAATCCGTGGATACGATCTGGAAACGGCACAGAAACTTGCACAAGGCGCCGATGAAGTTATTCGAAAAGTTCCAGGCGTCACCGATACCAAAATCAGCCGCGAGGAAGGAAGTCCGGAGCAGGTCATTCAGATCGATCGTGAGAAAGCGGCAGATTTAGGACTTGGTGTAACGCGAATTGGCGATGCGCTTCAAACGGCAGTCGGCGGGACGCAGGCATCTTATTATCGCGAAGGCGGAAAGCAGTACAAAATTCTTGTGCGCCTCAGCGAAGAGGACCGAAAAGATTTGGATGAATTGCTGGATTTGTCTGTTTTGAACAGTCGGGGTTATCCCGTTGCCTTGCGAAATGTTGCTACGGTGATTCATCAGGAAGGGCCGGTTTCTATTGAACGCAAGAACCAAGAACGAATCATCACCATCGGAACAAATTTCACCGGCAGAGATATGGGATCGGTCATTGGCGACATCCGTGAACAACTGCGCACTTTACCAATACCAAAAGACTTTCTGATCCAGTTTGGCGGCGATTACGAGGAACAGCAAAAAGCTTTCAAGGAATTGTTGGTTGGCATGGTGCTTGCCATTTTTCTGGTGTATATGGTTATGGCGGGGCAATTCGAGTCGTTTGTCGATCCGTTGGTCGTTCTCTTTTCGATTCCAATGGCAATCATTGGCGTTACACTGACGATGATTCTCACCAATACAATTTTTTCCATGCAGGCATTTATTGGTAGTATCATGCTCGCCGGAATCGTTGTCAACAATGCGATTCTTCTTGTCGATTATACGAATCAATTGCGCCGACAGGACGGGATGGATTTGACCGATGCTGTTCAGACGGCCGGAAGTCGTCGCCTGCGACCGATTTTGATGACAACGTTGACAACGGTTTTAGGTTTATTACCGCTATCGTTTGGTTTAGGTGAAGGCGGCGAAACACAGGCTCCGCTCGCTCGCGTCGTGATTGGCGGTTTACTTAGCTCGACGCTCATCACATTGGTACTGGTTCCGGTTATCTATTCTGTTTTCGAGCAACGGCTGAGAATCCGAAAGGAGCGCGGTTAGATGCGCTATAAAAATAAAAGAACGTTGCAACGAAAAATTCTCCTCTGTCTAATAATGGGAGGAATATCTGCGCTGGCGTCTGAACCGGAACTGGCAGATACACTGCGAATCGGTTTACAAGACGCGATTTTACTTGGGTTGAAAAACAATCCGACAGTGGCGGTTAAGCGACTGGAACCGAAAATCATGGAAACATACGTAAAAGAGCAAAAAGGTTTTTTTGATCCTGCGCTCGAAATTTCTGGAACACAAAGTCAAAATAAATCACAACGTCTGTTGGGAACGCGCCCGACACCCGTAGAACTTCAGGATAACCGCTCTAATTATTCTTTACAAATTTCGGAGATATTACCAACAGGAACAGCAGTAACAGCTTCAACCGGAATGACGGGTGCTTTGTCGAATTTGTACACCGACCAATTTTCCGGTACTATTGGCTTAACCGTGACGCAACCGCTATTAAAAGGTTTTGGGTTTGGCGTCAATCTTGCCTCGCTTTGAAAAGCAAAAATTGATCTGAATATCTCGCAATCCGAATTAAAGGGCTTTGCGGAATCTATCGTCGCGGATATTGAAACGAGTTACTGGGAGTTGTATTTGACCGGCCAAGAGATCGCGATTCAGCGGAATTCGCTTGAACTGGCGGAACGTCAATTATCGGAATCGCTGGAACGCATCAAGGTTGGAAAACTCCCGGAAATTGAATTAGCCGCTGTCGAAGCGGAACTCGCCGCTCGGAAAAGCGCATTGATTGATGTTCAGAGCCGTCACGAGCAAGCGCGTTTGCGGATTATGTATCTACTGAATCCGGGGAAAGAGATGTCATGGTCACAACAATTTCAACCAATTGATCAGCCTTTTTTGCCGAACGATACGTTGGCGTCAGTGACGATTCACGAACAGATTGGACTGAAATATCGACCGGATTTGGAGCAGGCTCGGCTTAATCTTCAGAAAGGTGATCTGGAAGTCAGGCGGACGCGAAACGGTTTGTTGCCTCAACTGGATTTTTTCGTCACGTTGGGAAAAACGACCTACGCCAAATCATTCGATAAAGCCTATCCTGACGTGAATTCTCCATACTATCAGGCGAGCGCCGGACTGACGCTGGAAATTCCTGTGGCAAACCGGACGGCATCGGCGCAACACACCCGCGCGCGTCTCTCCCGCGAACAGCAATCGCTTGCCTTTCAAAATATGGAAAAATTAGCGCAGGTTGAGATTCGTTCCGCATACGCCGAGGTTATCCGCACCCGACAACAGATCGAAGCAACTCGAATGACCCGTGAACTGCAGGAAAAGAAACTTGCCGCAGAGTTGGAAAAATTCCGCGTGGGTAAATCGACCAACATTCTTGTCCTGCAGGCACAAAATGATTTCACTTCCAGCCAACTTAGCGAGGCGCGGACAATGGTTGCCTATCTGACCGCACTTGTCAATCTCTATGTTTCCGAAGGCGCCTTGCTGGAACGTCGAGGAATTGAGACTTTTTAGAAATAGCGGTTCTGAGGGGTGGAACATGAGAATAGCATGTAAGCTATTATCTTCATCTGTCTATGCTTTCACTGAAAACCATTTCTTGATAATCCGGCGGTTTGTGGGTAATTTTCGTGCCGTATTTTTGAAATGATGAATCGATAATAAAGAGGAACTTATGACAAGAGAAAAATCGAAAATTGAAAAGTTCGTGTATTCATTCGGTGGCAGAAAAGCCGATGGAAACGAAAGCATGAAAAACCTACTGGGCGGCAAAGGCGCCAACTTAGCAGAAATGGCCGGACACCCCGACCTGCAACTTCCCGTTCCGCCGGGGTTTACCATCACGACGGAAGTCTGCACCTATTACTATCAACACAAGAAAAAATATCCCGAGTCTCTCTATGAAGAAGTCAATAAAGCGTTGGCTAAAGTCGAGAAGATCATGGGAAGAAAATTCGGCGATGAGAAAAATCCACTGCTGGTTTCCGTTCGTTCCGGCGCGCGCAAATCCATGCCAGGAATGATGGAAACCGTCCTGAATGTAGGTCTGACCGAAAAAACGATTCCCGGCTTGATCAAACAGAGTGGTAGTGAGCGCTTTGTTTATGACGCATATCGCCGCCTGATCATGATGTACTCCGATGTGGTCATGGAAAAAGCCGAAGGCATCGAACCGAAAGACGACGAAGGCATTCGCAGACAACTCGAACGCATCATGGACGTAAAGAAAAAAGCCAAAGGTTATACTTCTGACACCGAATTAACCGCGGAAGAATTGAAAGATCTCTGCAAAGAATTTAAGAAGACCATTAAAAAAGTTCTTGGCAAAGAATTTCCGGACGATCCGATGAAGCAACTCTGGGGCGGAATCGGCGCTGTTTTCGCTTCATGGAACGGCAAACGCGCCATCAGTTACCGCCGCATTGAAAATATTCCGGACGAATGGGGAACAGCCGTGACCGTTCAAACGATGGTTTTTGGAAATATGGGTGAAGATTGCGCCACCGGCGTTGCCTTCAGTCGAAATCCCGGAAGCGGCGAGAACGGATTCTATGGCGAGTATCTCATCAATGCTCAAGGCGAAGATGTCGTCGCAGGAATTCGCACGCCCGCGCCGATCAACCAGTATTCCAAATCCGAACATAACAAAGAATTGGTCACACTGGAAAAGGGAATGCCCAAACTCTACAAAGAATTGAACGAATATCGCACGCGCCTTGAAAGTCATTACCACGACATGCAGGATGTTGAGTTCACGATCGAAAATAATCGCCTGTTCATGCTGCAGTGCCGCGTCGGAAAGCGCAACGGTCCAGCGGCCGTTCGCATGGCGATGGATATGCTGGCAGAGAAATTGATCACAAAAGAAGACGCCGTTCTGCGCGTTTCGCCAGCACAGTTGGACGAACTGCTTCATCCGATCATTGATCCGAAAGCGGAAGCCAAACTTGCCGTTGTGGCTAAGGGTTTGCCCGCAGGTCCCGGCGCCGGTTGCGGTCAGATCGTTTTCAATTCGGCGGATGCGGTTGCATGGGCGGCTAAAGGCAAGAAGGTTATCCTCGTTCGCGAAGAGACCAATCCGGAAGACGTCGATGGCATGAGAGCTTCGCAGGCGATTTTGACGGCGCGCGGCGGAATGACTAGCCATGCGGCACTCGTCGCTCGTGGCTGGGGAAAATGCTGTATCGTCGGTTGCGGCGCACTGCATGTCGATTATGCGAAGCGGACGCTGTCGGTAAATGGCAAGACATTTAGTGAAGGCGATTTTGTCACGTTGAACGGCACAAAGGGTTACGTTTACGAAGGCCAACTGCCAATGATCGACGCCACCGAGAATCCGATCCTGATCAAATTCCTGAAACTCTGTGATTCGATCCGGAAACTGGGCGTCCGAACCAACGCCGACACGCCTGCCGACGCTAAACGCGCCCGCGCATTCGGCGCCGAAGGCATTGGATTGTTCCGCACCGAACACATGTTTTATGGTGAAGGAAGCGACGCGCCATTGTTCGCATTGCGCAAGATGATCGTATCGAATACGCTCGAAGAACGTCAAAAAGCGCTGAACGAACTCTATCCGTATGTTAAAAAGGATATCAAGGCAACCATCGAAGCAATGGACGGTTATCCCGTCGTGATTCGTTTGCTCGATCCGCCTCTGCATGAGTTCGTTCCGAGAAAGAAAGAAAAACTCGAACAATTGGCTAAAGACCTCGGCATCACGCTGAAAGAACTGGAAAAGCGCGCCGATGATCTGCATGAATCGAATCCGATGATGGGACATCGCGGCGTTCGTCTCGGCGTGACTTATCCGGAGGTCTCGAAGATGCAAATTCGCGCGATTTTCGAGTCGGCGGCGGAATTGACAAAGGAAGGTAAAAAACCGTATCCTGAAATCATGGTTCCGGTCGTCGGACTTACCAAAGAACTCGAGAATCAGAAAACAATTGTCGACGAAGTCTATCAAGAAACGCTGAAAAAATATGGTTTAAAGAAGATTAAATACATGTACGGAACGATGATCGAAATTCCGCGCGCCTGCTTGGTTGCCGGAGAACTTGCTGAAGTCGCGCAATTCTTCTCTTACGGAACGAATGATCTGACGCAGATGGGTTTCGGCTTTTCGCGCGATGACATCGGCGGATTTGTGCCGGATTATATCGAGAAGAAAATCCTGCCCGAAGATCCGTTCCAGTCGATCGACCAGGAAGGAATCGGCGAATTGATCCAGATCGGCATCGAGCGCGGTCGTAAGGCTCGTCCTGAACTCGAAATTGGTATTTGCGGTGAACACGGCGGCGAACCGAGATCGGTCAAGTTCTGTCACAAGGTCGGCATGGATTACGTTTCATGCTCGCCTTTCCGCGTTCCGATTGCGCGTCTCGCCGCGGCTCAAGCCGTTGTCGAGCAGAAATAGACAGATAGTTTAAACTGAAAATAGAAGAGGCTGGAATTCTCCAGCCTCTTTGGTTTTCAGGGCATCTTTAAACAATATTTCGCCTTGACCCCAATAAATGTTTAGACATTTTTACGGGTGGTACCTAAATTTCGTTCGCGTTAAGTATAATTAATCGGAGTACACATGTTTTACCGCGACATCGAGAAAGAACTGGAGACCTACATTGACTGCAAGCAGGCAATCTTCATTTTAGGCGCAAGGCAGGTAGGAAAAACAACTCTGATAAAACGGATGATGACAAATTTTCCCGAGTCCAATCGATACTATTTTGATTTGGAAAAAATGTCAGATAAAAAGGTATTTGAGGGTGGCGTCCAAAACCTGCTCTCGTTTTTGGAATTTCACGGCTTAGATCTCAAAACCAGGAACTACATTTTTGTCGATGAAATCCAGTATCTGAAAGATTTTTCCAATCTTTTGAAACTGTTGGTCGATTACCATTCGGATTCCATCAAATTATTCCTGAGCGGTTCATCGTCCGTACAAATCCAAACGGGTTTTCAGGATTCGCTTGCCGGCAGGAAGTATATTTTTAACCTCTTTCCTCTTACATTTCGTGAATTTCTGTTATTTAGAGGCAAAGACCATCTCTATGAAAAATTGAATCGTCATTTTTTTGATTGGAAGGAAGATGAATTACGATTTGGTCGTGACGAGTTGTTGCCGCTTCTCTATGAATTTCTGTTGTTTGGCGGCTATCCTGAAGTCGCCAAAATTGACCAGTTCGATCGGAAAGTCAAATATCTGACGGAAATCGTCAACGCATATATCGTGAAAGATATTCGCACGATGTTTACGATCGAAAAAATTGATAAGTTCAACCACCTGGTTAGGTATCTTGCGGCAAACATCGCCAATCTACTCTCTATTCATAGCCTTGCTACTGAGGTCGGGATTTATCATGAAACGATCCTGAATTATCTCAACATTTTGGAAGAATCATTTATCGTCAAACGCATCCCGCCGTTTTTTCAAAATAAGAGTACTGAATTGAAAAAATCGAGTAAACTCTTTTTCATCGACAATGGCATTCGCAACGCCGTTCTCGAAAATTTTCAAAAACCGGAATTCAGGACAGACACCGGAGCGCTTGCCGAAAATTTTGCGTTTTCACAACTTTACAAGACTCAACCCGCATCTTCGTCTCTCCATTTTTGGAGAACCCGCGCGAAAAATGAAATTGACTTTGTTCTGAATCGACAGGGCGAACTTCTTCCCATCGAAATAAAGTCAAAAATTCAGAAACAGCAAAAAATTCTCAGCCAGATAAACTTATTCCGTAAGGAATACCAATGTCCGGCAGGTTATATTGTGAGCATCAGGGATGAATTCTCCACCCAGAACGATATTCGCGTATTACCCGCCTATTTGCTGACATGAAAATGCTGTAGCCAGCGTTGCTCCACGTTGAAATAACCTCAGTACTCTCCCCAGTTCAGCGCCTTGAGATTTTCCGGTTTGATCCGCGTCAGCGCCTCGACGAACCGCATCGCGATCTGGCGGTTGGTGATGAGCATAACGTTGTAATCGACCGCGGCGCGTCGAACGAGATAACCGTTGGTGAGCTCTTTTTCCTGATAATTCTTGGGAATATTGATGACGAGATCGATTTTTCGCTCCTTGATAAAGGTAACTGCGTTCGGTTCTTTTTTCTCGAGCGGCCAGTAGAGCGATTCGACGGAAATATCGTTCGCTTCGAGAAATTTTGCCGTGCCGGTAGTGGCGAATAGTTTGACGTTCATATCTCTCAGTGCGCGAATCGATTCCAGCAGTTCCGCTTTCGATTCGATCGGGCCGGTTGATAGCAGAACCGTTTTGATCGGCAGGCGATAGCCAACGGAGATCAGCGCTTTGAGAAAAGCTTCGTCGAAATCGTCGCCAAGGCAGGCGACTTCACCTGTCGAGGCCATCTCAACGCCAAGAGTCGGATCGGCGCCCTGTAATCGTGTGAAGGAAAACTGTGGCGCTTTGACGCCGACGTAATTCAGTTCAAACGGCGAAAGCGAACTCTTGGCAACGGGAATCCGCATGAGGATTTTCGTGGCGCAGTCGATGAAATTATCCTTCAGCACTTTGGAGATGAATGGAAAACTGCGCGAGGCGCGGAGGTTGCATTCGATGACCTTGACCTCGTTCTTTTTCGCGAGGAACTGAATATTGAACGGCCCGTTGATGTTTAAAGATTTAGCGATCTTTTCGGTGATAATGCGGATGCGCCGGACGGTTTCCATGTAGGTCCTCTGCGGCGGTAAAACCAGTGTAGCGTCACCCGAATGAACGCCGGCGTTTTCGACATGCTCGGAAATCGCGTAGCGGACGATTTCTCCATTCTGTGCCACGGCGTCGATCTCGATCTCCTTCGCATTTTCTAAATATTTACTGATGACGGTCGGATATTCCGGGGAAATTTTCACTGCGCGCTGAAGATATTGAACCAGTTCTTCGTCATTGGAAGCGACCGCCATTGCCGCGCCGCTTAACACATAGGAAGGGCGAATTAGTACCGGATAACCATGCTCGGCGGCGAACGCCTTAGACTCGTCGATCGATGTCAACTCTTTCCATGTTGGTTGATCGACGCCCAGATTGTCAAGCAGATCGGAAAATTTACGGCGATTTTCGGCTCGGTCGATGCTTTCCGGCGATGTTCCGAGGATGCGGACGTTGTTACGATAAAGTTTCATTGCCAGATTGTTCGGGATTTGTCCGCCCATCGAAACGATCACGCCGAGCGACCTGAATGAATCATAGATTTCTATCACGTTCTCAAAATTGATCTCGTCGAAGATCAGGTAATCGAATTCGTCATAGTCGGTGCTGACAGTCTCCGGATTATAATTCAGCATGATCGTGTTGTAACCCAATTTCCGGAGCGTCTGCCCGGCATTCACGCAAGACCAGTCGAATTCGACAGAACTGCCGATCCGGTAGGCGCCCGAACCGAGAATGATGACGGTGTTGGGATTTGGATAAGCCGCGTCGTCCTTAACAGCGTTGTAAGTGAGATAAAGGTAGTTCGTCTGGGCGGGAAATTCCGCCGCCAGCGTATCGATCTGACGAATGAACGGTCGGAGATTCCATTGTTTTCTGAGTTGGGAAATTTCCGCTTCTGTCTTGTCGATTGCTAAAGCGATTTGTTTGTCGGAAAAGCCGTGCTTTTTGGCCGATTCCAAAAGTTCTCTTGAAATGGATTTAGTTCGCGACTCGATCAATTGTTTTTCGATTTCGACGACATTCTGGATTTTATAGAGAAACCATTCGTTGATGTGCGTCCAATGGTGAATTTCCGAAACGGTTTTCCCAATTTCCAGAGCTTTAGCGACGGCAAAGATGCGCTCTTCTGTCGGTTCCCGGAGTTCCTTTTCGAGGTTGTCGAATTCGATGTCGTTGCCGACCAGCCCGTTGGCGCCGATTTCCAGCATCCGCAGACCTTTCTGCAATGCTTCTTCGAATTTTCGTCCGATGGCCATCACTTCGCCGACCGATTTCATTCCGGAACCGATTTGTCGCGAGACTTTCCGAAATTTTTTCAAATCCCAGCGCGGAATTTTGACAACGACATAATCCAGCGCAGGTTCAAAAAACGCCGTCGTCGTTTTCGTCACGTTATTTGGCAATTCGTGCAATCCAAAACCGAGTGCGAGTTTCGCTGCAATGTAAGCGATTGGATAGGCGGTGGCTTTCGATGCGAGAGCCGAACTTCGCGATAGCCGGGCGTTAACCTCGATGACGCGATAATCTTCCGATTTTGGATCGAGAGCGTACTGGATATTGCATTCGCCGACGATTCCCAGATGGCGGATCACGCGGATTGCGATTTCGCGGAGTTTATGATATTCGGTGTTGGAAAGTGTCTGACTGGGCGCAACGACGATGCTTTCGCCTGTGTGAATTCCCATCGGATCGAGATTTTCCATATTGCAAATCGTGATGCTGTTTCCGAGCCTGTCGCACATCACTTCATATTCGATCTCTTTCCAGCCCTTAAGGTATTCTTCGATCAGAATCTGCGGTGCATAGAGAAGCGCTTTTTGTGCTTTGTCGTTCAGTTCCTTTCGGTTTCGGCAGACGCCTGATCCGAGTCCGCCCAGCGCGTAGGCGATGCGAACCATCACCGGAAAACCGATTTTATCAGCGAATTTCTCGGCGTCTTCAACGGTCGTAGCAGTATGACTGCGCGCCGTTTTCACGTCGATCTCATTCAGCCGGTCGATGAAGAGCCGTCGATCTTCCGTATCAATGATCGCCTGGATCGGCGTTCCCAGAACCTTCACGTCATATTTCTGTAAAATTTCGAGGTGATGCAATTCCAAGCCCGTATTCAGCGCGGTTTGCCCGCCGAAGCCGAGCAAGATGCCGTCCGGGCGTGTTTTTTGGATAACTTTCTCGACGAATTCGGAATTGACCGGCAGGAAATAGACTTCGTCGGCAAGGTTTTCGGAAGTCTGGATCGTCGCAATGTTTGGATTGACGAGAATTGTATAAACGCCTTCGGCTTTTAGTGCTTTGATCGCCTGACTGCCGGAGTAATCGAATTCGCCCGCTTCGCCGATTTTTAAGGCGGCACTACCGAGGATAAGAACTTTCTTGATCATGATGCACCTTTTAACCACAAATGAACACGAATACGCACGAATAAAAGATATTCAGAATTAATTTTGTTCATTCTCATTTGCTGACTTTGTAAAAACCCTTTTTGTCGCTTTGTGTTTTTTCACGGGCGAAAATCATATATTTCTAATCATTCGCGTTTATTCGTGTCCATTCGGGGTTCACTTAATTAATTCCAAAAAGCGATCGAACAAAAATCGTGTATCGACAGGACCGGGAGAACCTTCCGGGTGAAACTGTACGCTCAGGTATTTACCGGAACGATGGATGATTCCTTCATTTGTTTGGTCGTTCAAGTTGCTGAACCAAGCCTGCCAATCGCGTGGAAGAGTCTCTTTTTCTACAGCGTAGCCGTGATTTTGCGACGTAATATAACAACGACCCGAAAGATGATCGATAACCGGCTGGTTTTGTCCGCGGTGACCATATTTCAGTTTGAACGTTTTTGCGCCGGCGGCGAGCGCCATGATCTGATGTCCCAGACAAATGCCGAATGTCGGAATGTTATGGTCGAATGCGAATTTCGCCGAGCGGATTGTTTCGGCGTACATAGTGGGATCGCCGGGACCGTTTGAAATTAAAATCGCGTCGAAATCGTACGCTGAAATGTCGGTATTCCACGGAAGCGCCAGTATCTCGAATCCATGATTAATCAGGTTAGAGAAAATGCTCCGCTTGGCGCCGCAGTCGATTAAAGCGATTCGCTTGTTCCCTTTGCCCAGAATTTCGGATTCCTTCCGGCTGACCTCCGAGACTAGATTGTGCTGATTTGGATCGTAAAATTCTATATCGTCGTTGATAAAGATCTTGCCAAGCATCGTGCCTTTATTCCGAAGAATCTGCGTTAGCGTGCGCGTGTCGATTCCGGTGATCGCCGGGACTTTTTGTGCGATAAGCCAATCTGAGAGACTTTGCTTGGAATGCCAGTGGCTGAACGATTCTGAATAATCAGCGACGACGAGACCGCGCACCTGAATTTGATTGCTTTCAAAATCGGGATTCGGGAAATCCGGATATGCTGAAATCGGGGCGCCGTAATTACCCGCGAGCGGATAGGTCAGTGTAAGAATTTCACCAAAATACGACGGATCAGTAAGGGCTTCCGGGTAACCGGTCATACCGGTATTGAAGACGACTTCGCCGGCGGACGACGCAGGAAAGCCAAAAGAAAATCCGTGAAAAACGCTTCCATCTTCGAGAATTAGACGAGCCGGTTGATAAGACATCAGTAAATCTGCTCCCGCTTTAGTTTTCGGCGGGGTTTAAGAACTGTTTTCAACATCCTGAGCCATAATATAAATCCAGGATGCAAATTTTTTGAGCATTTTTTTGGCATTTATGGCAATTATTTCATGGATTTGTTTTTTCTAAAGATGTCGGTAAATCCAACGCAAATAAGATTCTTTTGAAAAAGGGTAAAAGGCGTGAAAAAGACATTTCAAATCAAGTGGTGATAATTTTTGCACATCGCCTACCGTCATCATCATCCATACTATCGCGACTTTTCAACCGGTTTTCCGATCTGCCGTAACGTGGACAAATTTAAAGCGGGTTGTTTGATTTTCGAACCAGCCCCTGAGAAGAAAAATGTTCAATTCTGTGAGATTGATAACATCTTCTCGTCAAAATGTTGCTAAATTATAGTAGTCTTAAACGGAGGAGTTATGAATAAATTGTTAAAAATGCCCTTTTTAGTTGCACTGATTTTTGCGACCACCCTTTTTGCTCAAGTCCCTGATCTCATTCTCCAGAAAGAAATTACGTTGGAATATAACGTTTATCTTGACAGCATGGAAACTGAGTTTCTAAAGTTATTGCCGGGAGTCGACGACGCTCAAACCATGAAAGCCCACATGGGACTGGCCATTATCCAGGCCGCTCGTACCTATGTTAATGGCGACACTCTGGTCAATGATCTTGAATATTTAATGGAAAAAATGAGTGACAATATTATCTTGGGAGTTAATCAAACCATCACAGATATTTTTCCGGTGTTCGATGCCGGTAATCCGAATGCATTTGTACTGAACCTGACTGAATTCTTCGAATCTGGTACTTATCCGGCCTATCGTGATTCAATCGATGAATGGTTGACTAACAATAGCATGCTGGCAGATGAAATGGGTGAGGCTATCGACTACTTTGGAGAAAAAACCAGCCCGCTGATGGAAGCCTTTGGAGATCACTGGAGCACCGTCTATGATAGCACTGCTGACTTTGAATTTAAAGTCCAGATAGTGGGCTCCAAATATGAAGACACCTTGTTTGTTTTTTCCCGAACGTTTTTCGATCGGCAAAAAATGATCGCTACACTCGGCGAGACCATGGCCAAGACCCTTGACAGCGGATTTACCCAGATTCTTGATTCGCTGAATAATAACAGCACCGCCATTGATCCGGGAGTCACAGTCGTTCAGGAAGGACTCGATTCATTAAGCGCTTTGATCGACAGCATTTAGGTATTACTCTGGAATCAACCGTTTGCTCCATTTGAATTCGAACTGGCGTGGATGGATTCGCTCCAAAAAGGCATTGCCGAAATCGACGCCCTTTTGGGCGGTAAAACCTATCCAATCGGACCTGAGGCGGAAAATAAAGTCATTCGGCCCAGAGGCATCATCGAGAGCTTGGCACACCATGACGGACCGATGGGTGTCTACAAGGATTACTATCGCGGCGGAGAGCAATCGACTTACACCTTTTATAATACTTTCCCGAACGGCTTGACTGCCGACATGTATGCCATGATCGCTTCCGATATTATTCTGAATGCCAATGACACAAGAGAACAATTTGAGACCAAGCTACATGCCTATCAAACGGCGCTGGCGCTTAAAGAATCTTCGCCACTTACCCCCCTGACACCCGACGAACATTTTGGTCTGGCGCTGACCCTGCTATACGATTTATTGAACGATGAAGAATATTTCGGTAACATCAAGTCGGTCATGAAAATGATCTCCGACGGACGGATCGACAGCCTGCTCGCCACCTATGAATGGAGCGATTTCGACGTGCAGGATCAGATTGACGTTATCCGCTATCATGTCGATCAGTATATCGGAAGTCCTGATATAACGAATTATGTGGTTTTGGTCAAAACTTATGATGATGGTCTGGATTCCTATGTTCTGGGTAAAGACAGTGAATTTTCAATTAATTATCTGACCGTCTCTCAGGTCTACCTCGCAACTGAGGCGATTGAACAGGCGTGTAAAGCCATGTCAATGATGGCCGATGCATTGACAAGTTTATACAACGAACTCGACCAGATGTTTATTCTGGATCTCGATCCTGAGTATTTGGATTTCTCTAATGTACAAGGCCCAATGGATATGATCAATATATTGGAACAATCCAATCCGGATTTTATGACTGTCACTCCTTATGGTATTGGAAAATTTCATGAAATAGGTGACTGGTTGGAAGACACGTTCGAGAATTTCGGAATATTCTTTGATAATCTGAATGATCTGTTCGTCGCCATGGAACCCTATCAGGATGACTTTGATATGAATGCCGAAAATATGCAATTTATGTCCGCAATGTCGGCTGACATGGCGTGGAGTCTGTATGAAGATTTTGCAACTCCGGATTCTACGGTAATGATCGATGGTGAGCGGGTCAATATATCGGCTTGGTTCGACAATCCGCCGACCAGTTTCCTAACAATGATGAAGAATTTCTTCATGGGCACCGACAGTACGTTGGGAGGCATGTTCCCAGACCGCTTTAAGGTCGGCATAGCCAAGAGAGACCAGATTTTACCGACTGAGTTCAAACTCTACCCGATATATCCGAACCCGTTCAATCCGATGACGAATATCGAATTCGATCTGCCGCAGGAATCCGTCGTGAAATTATCCATTGTTGATTTGCAAGGCCGTACGGTCGAACAACTCGTAAACAACCGGATGGCGGCTGGCCGGATCACTTATAGAATTCTTTGCAAAACCTCTTCATAAGGACCTCAGATTTTGGTAAATTTGGGTTGTTTAAAAAAGGGAGTTGAACGTCAAATGTACCAGTTGAGTCTTGGAGATTATCAAGCCAGTCAAAATCGGATTGTTACGAAAGCGGAAATGAAATTAACAGAGATAGATAAGATCGTAAAATGGGATCGTCTTGTTGAATTAATTTCAGTAATTGATAAGACTGATAAACACATCGGAGGCCGGCCGCGAAAAGAGACTTTGATGATGGCGAAAATTCTGTTTGTGCAATATTTGTATAATCTGTCTGATCCAGAGTTAGAAGACCAGTTAAATGACCGACTCTCGTTTCAGCGATTTGCAGGAATAGGACTTGATATGAAGGTTCCGGACTACAGCACGATATGGAGATTTAAAGAGGCTTTGACAGAGCACAAACTGTTAAGCAGAATATTTGACTTAATATTAGACGATTTGAAGTTGAGGGGGTTGATATTAAAGAAAGGGACCATAGTGGATGCGACGATCATACAGTCCTACAATCGCCCATTGAGTGAGAAAAAAAGAGAGGAACTACAAAAGAATCCAACCCAAACTTCAGGGATCGACATGGATGCCAGATCGACGAAAAAGAACGGGAAATATCATTATGGATATAAGGGACATATTGGAACGGATGTGAAAAGCAAGTTGATCCGGCGGGCGTCTTTGACATCAGCCAATGTTCACGACAGTCAGGAAATGGGAGATTTAATCAGCGGTGACGAGCAATCTGTATTTGGAGATAAGGCATATTTCAGTGACAAGGGTAAACGTGACTTTCGAAGAAAAGGGATTTATTATGGAATCCTGAACAAAGGAAAACGAGGACATAAATTGTCGGAGAAACAGATCAGACAGAATAAACGACACTCGTCGATCCGGTCGCAGGTTGAGCATCCATTCGCATATATGAAACGCATCCTGAATTACGAATGTGCGAGGGCTCGGAATCTGGCGAGGAATGAGTTGAGGTTCATGATGAATTGCATCGTCTATAATCTATTACGAGGCAGTTATTTGATTAAAATGGCGGCTTAGTTGGACAGGTACGTCCCGAAGGTGAAATCCTTCAGAAAGCAGGTAAAAATGATAGAAATTGACAAGGGAAAATGCTAAAAACTGTATCGACTGGACAGTATCTGGGATCATTCGGGCTAGAAATGACCACCGAAATTTTAAAATTGTGAAAATATTGACCATGAAGTAAAAGGGACGGTTTTTCAAAGTACTCTTATACATGGAACGCTTCTCGTTATCCCTCCGGAATATATTTTGCCACGGTGGAAATTAATGGTCATCAGACTATCCGGAAGATGACACTGCTTAAATAGGAACGGGATTGCACTTAATCCGCATGTTTTATGTGGGGGAAAGCCGAAAACTTTTCCCCACTTTTTTTACGGTTCTATTAATCAGCGCGCCAGTTTTCGCCGGCCAATGGTACGAGTCGATTTACAGCCTGATGGGCTTTCCGCAAATTAATCAGAGTGTGTCTTCCGAGTCATACTATCATGAAAAATACATTTCCTTTTCGACTGGTTACGATGACGTATATCGCAAAAAAATCTATGGCAAAACAACCCTGACGCTGGCTGAGCAAAGTAATAGGGTGCAATTCGGATTGCCCTGGCAAATAGGAAAGACCCGTCATCTTTTCACGGGTGAATTAGCCGAAGATTTCTTGTATTTCAATAATCTTAATGACGAGACCAGCCTTATCAGCCGGTGCCGGATCGCGAATACCAGAATAGACGCCCGCTGGATTATTTCACGAGGATCCAGTATCTTCAGCCTGGGTACCGAGTACAGTCAGAGCAACATGCCCTTCACGATAAACATAAAATCCTTTCCCGAGTCCGAAGACTCCCAAACCAATAAGTATTTCTTTGACTTGCTCGAACCGACTTTCGGAAGGGAATTGGGCAGTACTCTGAGTCTGAAAAATACCGGTTTTTCCTTTTGGGCTTCGACCAGGTTGAATAGGCGCTGGCGTATCGGCGTTTCGATGCATTATGCGGGTTTCGATTCTGACTGGCGGATTAACTATATCAATTCAGGTCAAAATGGGAAACGGCGGATAGATATTCCTATGAACGGATTCGATAAGGTTTATCGCTTTTCTTTACTCCCAAATCAATCTTTGCTAAAAGATATATCAATTACATTTTTCAGGGATAATATCGATTATTTTATCGATAATAACCGTCCTAATATTACTGATCTGAAAACTCTCGGCCAGGGAGATATTGGTCGCTCCGGTTCTGCTATCAATATTAATATCGAAAAACAGAAATGGAAAATATCCGGCGGTCTGTCGATTGCTAATTACGATCTCGATTCATTTTTGCGTACACCAGTCCTTGGATATTATTTATTTTTTCCGATTTCCCATTCGGCTGAATTTAATTTTTCACACGGACGGTCCTTCAGCCAGCAGATTGGTTTCGATAACAACTTCGACTTCCGGAATATCAATATCCGAGCTGGTTCAGTTTATACCCACGCTCTTTACGATTTCTGGATTAAAGGAACAGCCGACCTGATGCTTGGCCTTGAATCTACCCCACTCGATTACCCGTTCAAATACAGTCTACATTTGCTGGATTTACACGCGGAAATGGAATGGCGTAAAGGTCCGTTTGGATTGACCTATAATTTCCAACAATTAATCCCAATCGGCCGGCGCCTGGACGACAGTCCGATCCGGTTTACCAAGAAAACTCCGGGAGTGGAATATACAAATCATGGCGGACAACAGCATCAGATCAATCTCGGATATTATTTTTAACCGCCTGATTTTTTATGCACAATTGCCTACCGTCATTATCATCCGTCCTATTGCGACTTTTCAACCGGTTTCTGGCTCTGCCGTAGCGCGGAATGATTTGGCATTTCCGCCGAATTGCCGGAAATTAGCCATTATGAAAAATCAACCGAATCCATCGTTAAAAATCATCTATGAGGACAATCATTTGCTGGTTGTCGACAAACCGGCGGGAACTCTGATGCAGGGCGATCAAACCGGTGATATTACACTTTTGGAGATTGCCAGAAGTTACATCAAAGAGAAATATCAAAAACCCGGCGATGTTTTCCTCGGGCTCGTCCATCGCATCGACAGACCGGCGTCCGGAGTGGTCGTTTTTGCCAGAACTTCCAAAGCCGCCGCGCGCCTGACTGTGCAATTTCAGACGAAGCAAGTGACGAAAATTTACCGCGTTCTCGTCGAAGGAAAAATTCCCGACTCCGGAACATGGAAGGACGACATTCTGCGTGACAACGTGACGAGCAGAATTGTGAAAAGCGGCAAGGGGCAACCTGCGGAGTTGCATTTTCGGCGACTGAATTACGAAAACGGCTACTCACTCGCCGAGGTTGAAATTGTCACCGGGCGACATCATCAGATTCGCGTTCAGTTCGCGCATCGCGGATTTCCGGTATTCGGCGATCTTCGTTACGGTTCAAAAACCAAATTCAATGACGGTACCGCCATCGCGCTTCATTCCTATTTGTTGTCGTTCAATCATCCGACGAAAAACGAGCGAATGACGTTTGTCAGCGAGCCGGACGCCTCGTGGGGACTTTACATCAATTTGAGATGAGCGACATGTCGTTCCCGAAAAACAGCGTCCAGATTGCCGGGATTAAAAGCCTTTCTGAAGCAAAAATGCTGATGGATTGCGACGTCGATTTTCTCGGATTTCCGCTGAAATTAGCCGTTCATCGGGAAGATATTCCGTCCGAAAAAGTCGCCGAAATTATTCAAAATCTGAAAATCGCCGATCAGTCTATTTTGATTACGTACTTAGATCGCGCCGAAGGGATTCTCGATCTGGCAGATTTTCTCGGCTTGTCGATTGTCCAGATTCACGGAATGATTACGATACCGGAACTCGTCAAGATAAAACAACAGCGTCCGCGACTTCGCCTCATTAAAAGCCTGATCGTCAAAACGGGTTTGACCGAATTATCCATCGATGTCGAACGTTTCTCGTCGCTGGTCGATGCGTTTATTCTTGATTCGTACGATCCGAAAACCGGCGCCAGCGGCGCGACCGGCAGAACTCATGATTGGAACATCAGCCGGAAGTTGGTTGAATTTTCGCCCGAACCGGTGATTCTCGCCGGCGGACTGAATTCCGGAAACGTCCGGAAAGCCATTCTGGATGTTAGACCGGCGGCGGTCGATGCGCACACAGGCGTCGAAGATTCAAACGGCGATAAAGTGCGGCAACTGGTGGAAAAATTCGTTTCGGAGGCGCGAGATGCTTTTCGACTGGTAAATTTGAAAGAGGAAAACGCCAATTCCATCGAAATTCCGATCGACGGAACGCTAGACCTACATACTTTCCAGCCGCGCGAAGTGAAAGAATTGTTGGCTGATTATCTTTCCGAATGTCGTCGGCGCGGCATTTTTCAGGTTCGGATCATTCACGGCAAAGGAACCGGCGCTCTTAGGGAAACTGTTCATCATTTTTTAGAGAAAATGCCATCGGAAGTCGATTCTTACCGACTTTCGGATGAAACAGGCGGCGGTTGGGGTGCAACGGTCGTCACTTTAAAGGAAATAGATTTGTAAAAATAATAAATTTTCGGACAAATCGGCTGTCCGTTTTTGCACTCTTTTATAGGAGCAAACTGATATGTGTGGAATCATCGCTTACATTGGCAATCGTCCGGCATTGACGATTCTTTTAGATGGGTTGAAAAAGTTGGAGTATCGCGGTTACGACAGTTCGGGCTTTTCTGTCATTACCGGAACTGATATGGTGACGGTCAAGCGCCAAGGCAGAATTTTGGAACTGGAAAAAGCCGTTGATTCCAGCGTCACTGATAGTCGGATCGGAATTGCTCATACGCGCTGGGCGACTCACGGCGAGCCGAATGAAGTCAACGCGCATCCGCATCTTTCCTGCGACCGGTCGATTGCCATTGTTCATAACGGCATTATCGAGAATTATTCGGTTTTAAAAGAGGTGCTGATGCGGGAAGGGCACAAATTCGCATCGGAAACTGATTCGGAAGTAATTGTGCATCTGATTGAGAAATTCTATCGTGGAAATCTGGAATCTGCCGTTGCGGCGGCTCTGGAAAATGTCGAAGGAACCTATGGCCTTGCTGTTCTTCACCGTTTGGAAAATAAAATTGTCGTTGCCCGGAAAGGCTCGCCAATGGTCATCGGTTTAGGTCAGGACGAGACGATTGTGGCGTCGGACGCCGTTGCGATTGTCGAACATACTAAAAAGGTGGTCTATTTGAACGACAACGAAATCGCCACCGTCACAGAAGCGGAATGTGTCATTCGAAAATTGGACGGAAGCACGATCACGCCCGAAGTTCAGGAAATCCGATGGACGGCCGGTCAGATTGAGAAAAGAGGCTTCAAGCACTTCATGCTCAAGGAAATCTACGAGCAACCGGAAGCTATTCTGAACACGCTTCGAGGTCGGATCAAGGATGGCCAGATCAAACTTTCTTTATCAGTCGATTTCGGAAGAGTTAAACGAATTCTTCTCACTGCCTGCGGAACTAGCTGGCATTCGGCTCTTATTGGGAAATTTTACTTTGAAAAATATTCGGGCATTCCAGCGGAAGTTGATTATGCTTCCGAATTTCGCTATCGGCAAGGCATTATTGATGAGAATGTTCTCGTCGTCGTTATCTCGCAATCGGGAGAAACAGCGGACACGTTAGCGGCTCTCCGCAAGGCCAAATCCGCTGGCGCACAGGTCATCGGAATTGTGAATGCTGTCGGCTCGACGATCGCCCGCGAAGTGACTTCCGGAATTTATCTTCATGCCGGACCTGAAATCGGCGTCGCCAGCACAAAGGCGTTTGTTTGTCAGACGATGGCACTGTTGCTGTTAAGTCTCCGGTTTCGGCAGGAAAAAAGTCTGCCAGTCTCGGATGCGCTCATCAAAAATTTGACTCAAATTCCGGCGCAGGTTAGGGAAATTCTCAACAGTGCATCACAAATTGCGAAAATTGCTTCGGATTACTTGCAAAAGACAAATGCACTTTATCTCGGACGGGGCATCAATTTTCCCGTTGCACTTGAAGGAGCGTTAAAGTTAAAGGAGATTTCCTACATTCACGCCGAAGGATATCCCGCGGCAGAAATGAAACACGGGCCGATTGCGCTGATCGACGAAAATATGCCGGTTATATTTTTAGCGACAAATGGTCAAGTTTTCGATAAAGTCCTGTCGAATATGCAGGAAGTCAAGGCTCGTCACGGTATAATTCTGACTGTCACAGATTGTGAGAATAAACTGATCAGCGCTTTGTCAAACCATATTTTTTATGTTCCGAAGACAGATGAGGATTTATCGCCTTTGCTCAATGCTATACCGTTACAACTGCTGGCATACGAAATTGCCGATCAAAAAGGTTTGAATGTCGATAAGCCGCGCAATTTGGCAAAATCGGTCACGGTTGAATAATCCGGAAACCGCTAATATTTTACAATACTCGCCGCAACAATATTTGCCACCAGTGACCGGAGCCGAATGGCGCTGCTGTTTGGTATATGAACGGCGTTCGTCAGCAAAATGACGATCGTTTCGGTTTTGGGATCGACGCAGATCGATGTGCCGGTAAAGCCGGTGTGACCGAATGTTCCTTCGGGAAACAGATCGCCGAGATTCGAGTTGTATGCAGAGTTCACATCCCATCCGAGTCCGCGTCCAGCGAAGGCGAGATCTGAATAAACCGATGTCATTGCTTGAACGGTCAGCGGCGAAAAAATACGCGTTCCGCCGTAGGTTCCGCCATTTAATAGCATTTGGCAGAAGATTGCCAGATCGTCGATGGTTGAAAAGAGTCCGGCATTTCCGGATTTTCCGTCCATGAGTTGAGCGAGCGGATCATGAACGAATCCTCTCAACGGTTTTCCATTGATGACTTCCGTCGGCGCGATGCGTGGCTGGAATTTTTCCGGCGGGCAGAACAGGGTGCTTTTCATGCCAAGTGGCGTAAAAATGCGTTCCTGCGAAAATTCATCAATCGTTTTACCAGAAATTCTGTGAACAATCTCAGCAAGCGTGATGAATCCGAGACAACTGTAATCAAAGACCTTTCCGGGCGGATTCTGTTTCTTGATTGTCGCGATAGTTTGAACAAGCTGGTCGGGGCATGGCGAGCCAAATTTTTCTTTCAATGCGTTTGCATTAGTATAAGGCGGTAAACCGGAGGTATGCGTCAATAAATGGTAAACCCGGATGGGTTCGTCTTTCTTTCCGACGGAATCGATAAAGTCGGTATATTCAGGAATGTACAGTTTCACCGGGTCTGCGAGACGTATTTTCCCTTCCTCAACAAGAAGCATAACGGAGGAAGCTGTTGCAACCGGTTTTGTGCAGGAAGCCATGTCAAATATTTTATCTTCGGTCATTTTTTCAACGGTTGGTGTCAGTTGGGCGTTGCCGTATGCTTTTCGATATGCGATGTAACCTTTTCGTGCGATGAGCAACGTGGCGCCGGGGATTTTTCCATCCGATATATGTTGTTGAATCACTGCATCGACGCGCTGGAGTTTTTCAAGATCGAATCCGGCGTTCTGTGCTTGACCGCTTAAGAGATGATCGCCTGCAACTAATATCTGTCCGAAAATGAGTGTCAGGCTAAATAGTCCGATTAGCAATTTTTTGATTGCCTGCTTTTGATTCATGATGACCTCATTTTGAAATTTGATCGATGGGAATATCTAAATTGGGTTTGTTTTCATAACCTTGATAGTCGAAGTGCCACCATTCGCTTGACAAACCGGTGAACCCATGCGCTTCCATTGCGTCTTCCAGAATTTGTCGGTGCTTTAGCGCTGACTCAGGAAGATTTTGGTAACTTCGACTGGCTTTTTCGGTGAAATCGTCAAATGGTGTCGGCATATCGATAGAATCTCCATCGATAGTAATTAGCGTTACATCTACCGCATAACCTCTGTTGTGGCGGGAACCGGTTTTCGGATCGGCAACGAAGTTGGGATTCGGAAAAATTTCCCACATGCGCCGCTGAACAGAAAGCGGACGATATCCGTCATAGACTTTCAGTTTGTAGCCATTTGTTTTTAAATCTGCCTGAACTTCATTCAGTGCAATTGCGGCCTCCCGAACTAAAAAACAGCGATTTGACGGATAAAGAACCTGTCTGACAAAATTATTTGTCGTTGCGTAACGAATGTCTAATTCAATATCGGGGATGATCGTCTTAAGTTCTACAAGTTCGGTTTGAGCGTTGGTCAAACAGGCAAGAAGCAGAATGATCAGTCCAGTTGGAATGACAATGATCGATCGGAAACGTTTCATCATTTACTCCTTTTGAAAATTTCTACGGTATCAAGATTACATCGTTATCTTAATTGAATCGGAAGAATGAAACAAATGAAAAACTCAGTGGTAAAAGTGAGGCGCGTTTCCGATGGGCTTGAGAAACCATTTGTTTTTTTCAAGTAATCTGTTATCTTCGGACAAGAATTTAGATTGAAATCACGATCGCTTCAGGACGAACGAAAAGAAATATTTGGACAATTGAGATGAGCATTACAAAAAAAACAGCGAAGCGGATAATCCGTCAATCTTCTCTTTACGAGTTGAAAGGTGAAAAACTAAAACGCGACAGGAAGTACCTGCTCCTTTGTTTGCCGTTTGCCCCAGATGAATTTCAAATCGCACAGCGGATGCTTTTCTCGTTTATCATCAATAATGCATTTTTCATTAAAGTCTGCGTTTATCAATCCTTTTTTCCCGTCCTGAAGAATATCGACCTTTCTCTGTTTTTTCCGATCCTCAACTCGGATTTGGATGAATCCCGCCTGCCATTTGGCCACCTGGCTCAGGATGTTTTTCAATATGAATATTCGGCGGCGGTGGATTTATCATCCGATCCGAATCCGACCAACGCGTATCTGGTTTACAACTGCGGAGCGGCGATGCGAATCGGATTTCATTCCTCCGCCACAGCCTCGATCTTCAATCTGTTGATCAAAAAAAATAAAGATATAATTGAGCCCAGCTATCAGCGCATCAAGTCACTTTTAGACGACCAGATTCGGATTCTTTCCGGAGAAACGAAATGAAAAAATATACCTTGACGGATAGGATATCGAGGATTATATTAATCGCCACTTTTGAAGAGGAGTTAGTATGGAAGATTTAGTTTGTCCCGAATGTAACCATCCACTTAAAGAAGAGGATTTGAAAAAATCGCTCATCTGCCCGCATTGCAAGACCAATCTTCGCGATCCAAAATACCTCGATTTTCTCGAACTCCTAGTGTTCCATGACATTGTAGAAGACATCGATTTTTTCGATATGAGCTTGTATGGCGAGGAAATGCTTAAAAGCGAGCGAGAAGACTACGATGAACCTGACATCGATCCATCTAAGTTCGAGAAGCGGAAAGAAGTCTGGGATGAATTTGAAGACGACACTGAACTCAATGAGAGCCTCTCCGAAGAAGCCGAAGCGGAGGATCCGTGGAAACTCTTTGGCAACGATAATCTTCCCAATGAGGATGAGTGGGATGAAGAAAATTCCGGTGAAGGTTCTAAATACTAATTATTGAAACAGTTAGGATAATTATCATGGAACAGAAAAAAGCGCCTCAGCAATTAAACATCGAAATCCCCGAATCTAAAGCCGAAGGGAATTACAGCAATTTTACCGTGATTTCGCATTCGCCGGCGGAATTCGTTCTGGATTTTGCCCGCTTGATGCCCGGAGCCCCCAAAGCGATCGTTCAGAGCCGAATCATCATGACGCCTATTCACGCTAAGACATTGCTATTTACGCTTCAGGAAAATATTTCCAAATTCGAATCGAAATTCGGCGAGATTATTTTACCGGATAAGGAATCACAGCCCAGTTTCCCACCGGTTTCTTCCAATTCGCTTCCCAATTGAAAATCAGGTTGATCCGGTTGAATAGGTAGATTGGGCTTGTCCGCCACCGGCGGATTGATTAGGTTGATTAGGTTGATTAGGTTAATTAAGTAGATTAAACCTGTCAGCGCTTGGTTGATTGGTTATACAATGCCACGCTGACTTGATGCCTAAATACCTTTTGACGCCGTCTATCGCAAATATCTGCGGAAATACTCATAAATCTTTTGATATAAATCGATAGTAGTCTCATCAGCCTCGAGATGCAGATTTTTCCACGGATAAAAAATAAAATCGACGCGTTTCCGCGCATCCGTCATTTTTTCCGCAAGAGTCACCGTTGGTAAAAGCGCTTCAATACTGCTTTCGGCACCTTGAATAAATAATAAATGTCCGGTAAGATTCGGATAAGAATCCAGTCTTTTTAATGCTTTTTCGGTATCGACATGATCGAAAAGAAATGGTAAAATATCTGGCTCACAGGTTGGCATTTCTTCCTGCCATTCGGGGAGCGCTGTGATGGCAACGCCCGCTTTAAACAATTCAGGTGCAGTGAACATCGCAACGGTTGCATCGTATCCGCCAAAGTGCGTTCCAATAATACCGGCACGATTGACGTCGGCAAAATCATATTTACTGATCTCTTTTAAAACTATTTTCATGTCGGAAATTGAATGCCCGATCGAATCGGCGTCTATTACGCGAACAGTCATCTCGACGACGATAAATTTTTGGTCGCAAAGCCATTGATTTACTAAACCGTTAATGCTCCAAGCGTCGTGGATTTTTTGGGATCGAGTCTCTTCGAAAATATTCAAGATAACCGGATATTTGGATGAAACGAGGTTTTTTTCAGGTAACCACAAATGATAATAGATTAACCTCCCGGTTTGCGGATTGCGAACGGATTTAGTCAGCGGCAATTTCAACTGATAATCTTCCATCTCTGGCGAAATTGATTGGGTAATTCTGACCATCTTACTTTTCGGCGTAGCGTTCGACCAGAATAATTCCGGAACCTGTTGAGAACTCGAAAAAACCTCAGCGATTTTTTCTCCTGAATTGGAAGTAATGAATGAATGGACACCATTTCGGAACGTTAATTTTTCGGACTTGTCAGTTGCGGGATCGACGCTGAAGATATGTATTTCGGTCGCGACTTCACCCGAAGTGTAAAATATCTTTTGTTTTTGGTTTTCAGCCGAATAATCGATTATATCGAATTGACCGCGTGTCAAAGCCGAGACGATACGGGATTCAACTTTGACAGTGTACAAATGATCGTATCCGTTTGCTGAAGAACCAAACAACAAGCTTTGTCCGCCATCGATCCAGAAAATTTTTCCGCCAAACGCTCCCACTCGTTTTGGGTTGGTTTCCCGATATAAAGTATCAACAACAGATTGCCGGACATCGAAACGTAAAAGATATCGCTCGCTCAGGTCTGTGGCGATTTCATCAATGGCAATGGATTGGTTGTCAAGCGCCCATTGAAAATCACGAACGATCGTTTGTGGATGGATAGGAAAACGAATATCGGCGTTTCGCAATTGACTCGTTTTTATTTGGCGAATGACTAAACAGGGCGCTTGTTTATTTTTAGCTTCGATAAATGCAATCGAATTTTCATCGGATGACCATTGAAAACGAGGAGTCTCGGCAAACAATGGATGGCTTGCAAGCGTATTGTCAACCGACAAAGCGTAGGCGAGTTGTATGATTTTTCCCGAGGAAATTTCCTGTATCCAGATATCGGAGTCTTTTTCATAAACGATATATTTACCGGTGGGTGAAAAAGAGGGGTGTGATGCAGATGGAATCCAAATTGCCGGTTTATCGTCCCTTCGGATGCCACATTGATAAATGTCGCTCTGAAATTCAAAAATGATTGATTTTCCGTCCGGCGACCATACAAGGTTCCGGATAATATTTGTAGGTGAAAGTGAAAGATTCTTCCCAAAAGAAGTGATCCGTTGAATACCGGTTGACTCGATGTCTTTGATATAGATATCCCGAAATTGTTCACCTTTTTCGTTCCAAAGAAATGCCAACTTTGCATCGTTCGGAGACCATTTTACAGAGATTGGAACCGTTCCGTAACTCAGCGGACGCTGAAAAATAAAAGGCAAATCAATCAGTTCAGCCGCCTGAACTGAAAAAACCACCGCGAAAAACAGAAATAGTTTCTTCATATAATCCCTCGAAATGAAATCAAGGTTAAAATCGATTGGAGATTGACGATTGTCGTTGCCAACATTTGCTCATACTTGTTTTTCCAGTAGAAAAATTTTATTTGCGTGGAAGAATCGCAAAACCCACCATGAATCGACGATTTTCATGCCGGATTCGCTCACCTCGTTTTCCCAGTCTTTGGTAGTTGCCATTGTCATTTTTCTCGGACGCGAAGAGAGTTTTTGATTCAGTCGGTGAAGTGAAGATTCCAGATAGACGGAAATAACCACCCAACGTTTGGTCACGCGATATAGTTCTGAGAGGGTAGAAAGCCGCTCGGCGCTAGTTTTGAAATGCTGAAGTAGGCGAAAGTTAAAAACGACGTCGAATTCGTTTTTTCTAAAAGGCGTTGCATTGACATCCGAGACGACGACGCGCGTCGAACCGCGATGCAGTTTTTGCTGATATTCCAGTGCATAGAGATTCAGATCGCCATTTGTCACGGAAAAGTCGTTTTTTAGAAAAAGTTCCGTAAAACGACCATATCCAGTTGGAATGTCCAGAAGCGTCTGGTTTGCAGATCTGAGATGATTTAATATCCGGTTGACGATTCGTTTTTCCCGCCAGCTGACCCATCGTTGGTCGAGATTTTTGTACCGGTTTATGGAGTATTTTTCCACCGATTCGACGCTTTTCCACGTGATCGAATATCGCTTGGGTTTGTCTGTTTGGTTAATTTTGCTCAAAATATTTTTCTCGTTTTCCTTTTTCCGACGAACGATTTTACGGTCTTCTCGAATAAATGTCAACCCATTTTCCATTGGAGGGAAAAGACTTGGCGTTAAAACAAAGAAGAGGCGATTGATTGAATCGTCTCTCTTTGTGCAATTTTTGGATTGTGAAACTTAATTCGTCTTGATCTTGAAAATAATCGGAATGGAAATATAGACGCCAATATTCTGATCTCTTTGTTGCGCCGGTTTGAACTTCGTTTTCTTAATCGCGGCGCAGGCGGCTTCGTCGAGTCCCGTGTTCGGAACGCCTTTGAGAACTACGGTTTCCACTACAATTCCAAATTCATTGATGAATGCCTGAACAATTACGGTGCCTTCAATTCCAGCTTCTTGAGCGATTTCCGGATAAATGACGTTCGCTTGAATCGCGGCAAATCCACCGAGCGGTTCCGGAGCTTTTTCGTAAGGAATGAACCGAATTCGTGGCCCGGAGGATTCCTCGTGTTGTTCCGGTGGCGGAGGCGGGGCTTCCCATGCCTGATAATCGCTCAGGTCGGTCGTTTCATCGATCGTAATATCTTCGGAAAAGTCTTCTCTTTCTGATTCGATTGGGATTGCCGGACGCGTCGGAGCGGCGGCTTGATCGATTTTCTGTTCAATGATCGGTACATCGGTGGTTTCCATGACGAATTCCAATTTTTTAATAGCAACCGCCGATTCCTGAAATCTCGGGAAAGCAACAAGTGTTACGATCGTCAATAACAGAGCGCCGACCATTCCAACTCTGAGGATAAAATTGTATCGTAGTTTTAAACTTTTTTCCGGATTGACTCTAACAATCATTTTAACTCTCCTTAAATTGCTCTATCGGCTGAGTAATTGACTTTTAAAGCATCCGCTAATCTTAGCTCCTTATGCACTTTGTGGATCCTTTCCATCGTGACTTGAGCGTCGGATCGAATCGCAACCGTTAATTGAGGATCGGCTGTACGTTTTTCGTAAAAGATTGTCCGAATAGAATTGATTTCTATCAATTTTCCATCTACGGATAATAAGCCTTCTTTAGAGATCCAGAGAGTGGAAACGTGTGTATCAGAACCGAGTTTTTCGATCTGTCTGGCAACAGGCAGAACGATGTTTAATCCTTCGTAATCTCTCATCGTTGTAGCCGACATGAAAAAGAAGAGAAGCATGAAGACGATATCCGGCAACGATGTTTGAGGAATAGTCATCTTAGCTTTTGTTTTTCTAATTAATTTCATCGAACATATTCCTATTCTGCGATTGAAATCCTTCGGGCGTCTGCCATTTTCAACTGATCCAGAACTTTGATATAGACACTGTACTTGGTTAATGGATGAGATTTGACGGAGATGATCATTTTCGGATTTAAGGAAGTCAACGCTTTAACTGAATTTTTGATATCAGAAATCTCAATCTCTCTATTGTTCAAGAGAACTTTTCCACGAGGATCGATGACCAAATTCGTAATATTCTTCTTGGCAACTTCTATAGTGCCGCCTTCCGGCGGTAAAATGATGCCAAGTCCTTTCTCTGTATCCATCGTCGATGTAGCCATAAAGAAGAGAAGAAGAAGAAATGCAATGTCTGCCTGAGAGACGGTCGGTATATCGGCATCGGGGATTTTTTTCTTTTTGATGAGGGCCATAGTGGACGATTCTTATTGTTTTGTGTTTGTATCGAGAGTTGTTTTCAGTGTTTCGAGAAAAGTAATTGAACTTTCTTCCATTTCGACGCTAATAGCATCGATACGCGACATAAAAATGTTGTAAAAGATCTGCATCGGCATGGCAACGATTAGACCGAAAATGGTGGTCAACAGGGCTTCGGCAATACCGTCGGCGACGATGGCGGGAGAAATATCGTTGGCTTTGGCGATGGAGTCGAAGGCTCCGATCATTCCGGATACCGTTCCGACGAATCCGAACATTGGGGCAAGGGAAATGACCGTCGATAACCAGATCATTCCTTTTTCCAGAAATGCCAGTTCGACCGCACCTGTCGCTTCAAGGGCTTTTTCGACTTCGGAAATGCCTTTGTCGGCTTTTTCGAGTCCAGCGGCGAAAATTTCGGCGATAGGTCCGGATGTTTCTACGCAGACTTTTTTCGCGGCATCAACGCCATTTTCTCTTAGCGTGCTGGTTAATTTAGGGATGAATTTCTTTGTGATAATTGAGGATTTTGTCAGTGTATAAAATCTCTCAAAAGCGATCATAAAACCCCAAATTGCAAGAAGCAAAATAGGCCACATGAAATATCCGCCACGTATAAATAGTGCAACCATGAGTTTAAATCCTCCATTTCATTGTTTCAAATTCCAAATAAATGCTTGGTATTTTAAGCCAAATTTTGATAAAAGTCAATAATCAATTCGGCAAATATTAACGGTATTTTAGGTGTGCAATTTATCATTTCAAAGTCATTTTCTCGGCTTCTTTAAAATATTGTTTGGCCGCTATGACCTGATTGTCTTTCAATCTGATTGTCTTGTAATACTCGTCATAGCTCCAATAACTTTTAGATATTTCTGCTTTTAACATCATTTTAATATACTCGGCGTCCTTGTCGAGATTTGTCAGACTGACGTCAATCTTTTTATCCTTCACGGCTTGTTTGAAAGAATCCCATGTCTTCGCGCTAATTTCATATTTTTCAATGAACCAATCTTTTTGGTTTTCGGCTTGATACTGCGGATTTCTCTTGGCAAAATCTGCGCTGAATTCGAACAGTATCCGGGATGGGTGTCTGAGCAACTTGTAAGTATCACCGGTGAGATTTTGCATAAATTTCACATGGTAGTCTGGCGTAATCCCGCCGCCGCCGTAAACCGTTCTGCCGATCAGTGTTTTAAATTCCGGTCGCTGTTTGACCGTATCTTCTACCGCGAGAATAGAATCCCGGTTTTCTTCGCCGAACGTCTCGTAATAATCGGCAATATTGCCGACGTAAGGACGTTGGATAAGTCTTCCGCTCGGTGTATAGTACCGAGCGACAGTGACTCGAATTGCTCCGCCGTCGCGAAGCGGGAATTGACGTTGCACGAGTCCTTTGCCGAAGCTGGTTTCGCCGACAACGATTCCGCGGTCAAGGTCCTGAACTGCGCCGGCTACGATTTCGCTGGCGCTTGCCGAACCTCGGTTGATTAATACGACCAGCGGAAACATGCCGTGATTTTCATCGCGTCCCGAATAGAACTCTTCGTTAGAGTTTTTTATTCTGCCTTTTGTATAGACAATCATTTGCCTTCCGGGGATGAATTTGTCGGCGATTTTCACCGCCTGATCCAGAAACCCGCCGCTGTTGCTCCGCAGATCGAAGATCAACTGTTTCATTCCCATTCTTTCGAGTTTGGTGAGCGCTTTTTCGACTTCGTCTTCGGTCGTTTCGCTGAATCGGTTCAGAAAAATGTATCCGGTGGTTTCATCCAGCATAAAAGAAGCCGAAACGCTATAAAGCGGAATTTCATCCCGAATGATAACGACGTCGAAATCTTCCGTTCCTTCGCGGCGAACGGTAACGGTGACTTTAGATCCTTTGGGTCCGCGCAATTTTTTTACGACGTCGTCGCGCTTGATTTTATAAGCGGACTCGCCGTCGATTTTCACGAACTTATCACCGATCGTTATACCGGCTTTTTCCGCCGGTGCGCCCGCGATGGGCGAAATAACCGTGATAAAGCCGTCGAGTACGTCAAATTCAATGCCGACGCCTTCAAATTTTCCTGAAAAATCTTCCTGCACTTTGGACATTTGTTTCTGATCGATAAAGACCGAATGCGGATCAAGACTCTCTAACAATCCGGTATATGCGCCGTCCATCGCTTTGTCCCAATCGGGATTTTCGACATAGTTTTCGTTCACGATGCCAATGATATCGTTTAGTATTTTTATTTTCAAATAAAGGTCACTGCCGGTGGCGCAAATAACTTTTCCCAGCGGCGAGACCACTAAAAATAGAGTCAGAACAACCAGTATGATGACCGGAACTGTAAATTTTTCACGTATTTTCAATTTTTCTTCCTTCTTTAAAAAAACAATCAGATTTTAACATGCAATTGACAGAAAAACAAGTGCAACGCCGATAATTGGCATCCACCGAATTCCCAAAATGAAATCTATCGGCTTCCGGTTAAAAAACTGCCAATGGAAAAAGTTTCAGAATATTGAAGAAACAATGCTGCAGACCTTTTCCAAAAACGCGCGATCTTCAGTTGTGAACGCAGACGGAGCATGCGAGTCGATGTCCAATTCCGCGACGAATCGGCCGTTTTTGAAAACCGGAATGACGATTTCGCTCCGAACGTTGATACTGCAAGACAGGTAATTTTCCTCTTTGGCGACATCCTGAACGACGACTGTTTCCAGTTCATCCGCCGCGCGCCCACAGATTCCTTTCCCGAATGGAATCCGAACGTGTTCGGTTGGCGCGCCAACGAACGGACCCAGAACCAATTCCTGTTTTTCATCGTTGGCCATATAAAAACCGACCCAGTTGTAATAGGAAACCGTACGGTTCAAAGTTAAACAAACCGCCGAAAGTTTTTCATCTTGCTTCATCGGTGAAGCGACGATATTTATAAATTCCTGTAGTTCTGGGAATGGCATAAATGATCGATCTTCTGTGCGAATTAAATTTTGATAAAAATCTTCCGCCGATAAAGAATCCAGACGAAAATGAACCAGATCAGAACATAACTTAGCGCCCAAAGAAGCGACGCGTTGTACGGACTCGCCCACGATTCGAAATAGTGCTGATATAGAAAAGTCTTCAGCGCCATTGGCGTTCCGTCGGCTGACGGAACCTTCCACCAAAAAACAAGCGCACGCGCCGTCAGGCTTGATAATGCATAGACTGCGATGGCGTTCGATCCGAAAATTACGAATGGTTTCGACCATTTATGATAGCCCTTGATATCGATCGCCCAGTAGCACATTGCCAGAAAAAGAAGCGCCATTCCTCCCATGAAAACCGTGTAAGACGGCGACCAGAGATTTTTATTGATCGGGAACCAGATTCCCATGACTTCTCCGACGACTAATCCAATGACTCCAAATACGAACAGCATGACAACTTTTTCAAGGTCGTTTTTTTTTGTTTTGAGCCAGTGAGCCGTCAGCACGCCGAACAGAACCGTCGAAATCGCCGGAATCGTACTGAGAATTCCTTCAGGATCAAAGCCAGCCGCGGGAGCGCCGCTCCACGTATGACCTTTTAGTAAAATACTGTCAACGTACCATGCCAAATTTCCCATTTTATTTCCAGTCGGGTCGTCTATCAAAGCCAGCATTCCCGCGCCGTAACCCGGAACGGGGATCAATTTCATCGCCAACCAGTAAATGACCAAAAAGGCAACGGCAAGAATCGCTTGCCACTTGATATTCGTGTTGAGAACGATAATCGAGGCAATGGCATAAGTGACGGCGATTCGTTGTAAAACGCCAGGAATTCGCAAAGTGGACAATTTCACATCCATAATACCGGTAAAAGCCAGTAAAATAACGATGAAAGTCAGCGCAATTTTGATATACTTTAAATATTGCTCTTTTACTTCGGTGGAGATGGAAAGTCTGGGGACGATATACAATCCCAGAAGTCCGATAATTAGCAACCCGCCTAAGACTTTGAGTTCAGGAGTTGGGATTCCGCGAAACGCGCTTAAATACAAACCGATGCCGAATAGCCACGCGGTTCGTTTAGCAATTTTCAAATAGATCGATTTTCGAGGCGCACCGACTTCCAAGCGATTGGAGAAGGCATAGACAATTGCGACGCCGACGATAAACAGAAAAAATGGGAAGATAAAATCGGTCGGCGTCCAGCCGTGCCAATGCGCGTGACCTAATGGAGGGTAAATCTTGCCCCAGTTTCCGGGATTGTTTACCAGGATCATCCCAGCAATGGTAATTCCTCTGAAAGCGTCGAGAGAGATTAGTCTTTTCGGTTTTTCTGTCAATAATTCATCCATAAACGACTCCGATTGATTTTTAAAGTTTTCCGAGATTTTTCATCACGCCTTCTGCGGCGAACATACCGGTCACGGCGGAATAGACGATTCCTCGACTGTGTCCGCTTGCGTCGCCTGCAACGAAAAAGTTTCTGATGGAGGTTTCCATAAATGGCGTAACATTGTATTTCGTGTCGTAAAATTTGATTTCCGGCGCATAAAGCAACGTGTTGTTCGAGACTAATCCAGAAATAATGGCATTTAGAACATTCAAACCTTCCATCAGATTTGTGGCGATTCGCTGAGGGAATGCCATGGCGATGTCTCCGGGCGTCGCATCCTTTAACGTTGGAACAATTGACGAACGTGAGATTCGATCCCATGTCGAACGTCTTCCCGATAGAAAGTCGGTTAGCCGCTGAATAATCGGCTTGCCACCGCCGATTGTAGTCGCTAAGCGGGCAATATCGCGTCCGTATTTGGTGGTGTCTTCGACGGGATCAGTTAAAACAACGCGCGACAATAAGGCAAAGTTAGTATTGTCGGTTTTAGAATCCCGCCGCGCGTGACCGTTTACCAGAACGAAGTCGTCAAAATGTTCGCTGACAATATAGCCGTTGGGATTCGTGCAAAATGTTCGGACGAGATCGTCGTATGATTTGCTATAAAGCCTGAACTTGGCGTCGTACATGATTTGCCCGATTTCGTGATAGATCACGGCGGGAAATTCGACGCGAATGCCGACGTCGATCGGCCCGTAGATGGTTTGAATATTCAGATGCTTAGCCTGTTCTCTCAACCAGTAAGCGCCGGCGCGCCCGGGAGCGGCGATGACCGCGTCGGCGTTCAGTTTTTCATTCCCGCAGACAAGTTCAAAATGGTCATCTTTAAGTCGGATTTCATCGACTTTTAAATTTTTCCTGAACTGAATTCCACGTTCGACGAGTCGTCTGTAAAAACGTTCGATGACGATGTGAAGTCTGTCCGTCCCGATGTGGCGTTGCCGGGCAAAGATGAATTCCACTCCGACGGCGCTTGCCTGACGAAGCAGTTTATGATATTCGCCTCCGTCTTCGCCGGAATAACCGTCTTCGACGCCGCTTTCTGTAAAAATATTATCAATCTGAAGGATCAATTTTTCAACTTCAGCGGGTGTTCGTCCGAAGCTGCCCGGCTCGCCGCCAATGCGATGCGTCAGGTTTAATTTCCCATCGGAAAATGTTCCGGCACCGCCGATTCCATAGTTCATATCGGTGCGTAGAGACGGCTCTTCGCCGCGATCGATTACCAAAACGGACAATCCGCTTCCAATCAGACGCTCCGCCGCGAATAACCCGGCAGATCCCGCTCCGATCAGAATTACATCGAAATAGTTTTGACTTTTATTCAAAGCAATCTTCCTTTTAAAAACGCGCTTCAATTTTAATGGTTTTCCGTTAAAAACCATAGGAAGAATTTTCAATGTGATGGTAATCTCATACTCTTCTTGAAAAATGGTTTGTGATAATACACACAGATTCCGATTTTGGAAGATGGTAATATTACGGTAGGGATTTTGCTAATTGAAAACAAAAGGAGTAAAAAGTGAAAACAAAACTTATTTTTCTTATTGGCATCATATTGTTGATTTTAATGAAATGCGATAGTACTTTTGACGAAACGAAGACAGGCTCACTGATCATTCAGGCTTTCGACGCTCCATTCAAAGGAAACGTCGAGCATATTTACCTCAATATCAATTCAGTCAGTATTCACGAGGCAGAAGCCGACGATTCGACTTCAGGCTGGACGATGGTTAGCGATAAAGACACTGTCATCGATTTTCTGACTCTGGTAAACGGTGAAATGTCAAATCTGGTGGAATCAGAACTTGAAGAAGGACACTATTCCCAAATCCGGCTAATGCTGGGCGATAGTTCGTTGATTGTGGTGGACGGCATTTCTTATGAACTTAGAGTTCCGAGTGGTTCCCAATCCGGAGTAAAACTGAATATAAATTTTGACATAGATGCGGATGAAATCACGGAACTTTATCTGGATTTCGATGCGGAAAGATCCATTAATAAACATCCCACACAGGATCGGTACTCTCTTCAGCCAACTTTTCGGGTAATCAAGAAAGTCCTTTCGGGTACGATTTCCGGAAAAGTGGCGAAGTCTGATCAAACAGCTCTTGCCAGTGCTTCGGTTTATGCCGTTTCTGGTTCCGACTCAATCACAACATTGACAAATTCTGATGGTTATTATCAGTTAGTTGTTCTTGCGGGAACTTATGATATTTCCGCCGCGGCTGACGGATTTACGGCTGACACTTTGTATCAGTCTGTAGTCATAGAAGCCGAAGAGAATCTCACCCATCAAAATTTCATCATGAATTAATAATTTCGATACGGCGGACGGTTTCCTCCAAAAACTGTCCGCCGTATATACTACTTTGTGACACTCAGTTTTCGATTCAAATTAATCCGGTTTAATTTTACAGGCTTTTATATGAAAATCTAATGTAAGAATTAATGAATTGGATACGTGAGAATATATAGAAAAACTGGAAGAGTTTTTCGTTAGGGGACGATTGTAGAGATATGGGAATTTTTACAATTTTGCCTGAAAGACGATAAAATACCCGTTTAATGGATGTTTCAAAGAAAAGACATTTAGCTGGTTATAGTCATCTCCGAATACGCATTTCATCCGGTTTACTTCCATTTCACGTGAATTATCATCAAAGAAAGGAGTTATCAGATTCAGGGAATTATCAGCGATTTGTGGATAGCGTCGAGAATTGAGAATATTGCCTTCATTTTTAACTTCTGTCATGATTCTGAAACGTAATTTTACTGAAGATTTATCGACAGACCGTACTTTGCTGAAATTATCCTGTTCAGAAAAAATACTGATTAATTGCTTGATCGCGAAAGACGATAGTTTAACCTCCTTTTCTTTCAAGCGTTCTTCTAATACCTGAAGAAATGATTTTTGGATGAGCTCTTCTGGCGGTATAGTTTCAAAAAAGTGGCCATGTACCAAAACGACCTTTAGATAAGGAACAGCGCTTCTTTTTATTCCGCGAATCAAGTAAAATACATCTCGTATCGGTAAGGAATCTATATCATCGCCAGCGTTTTCCATCTGAATTTTGATAGTACTGTTTTGATGTCGTATTAGTGAAGAAATTGGTTTTTGCCCTGTTGGAATCGTTGAATTGAAAGAAGAAACGCTAAATGATTTACCGTCTTTTAGTTCAATTAATTCGCCGCCGGTGTATAAATCGTTTTGTGGAGAGATTTTAAGAGCAAAATCAGGGAAAATACCATCATTGGCGCAAGAGAACATATCTCGTTCGTAAGGAAAATCCTGTAACTTTTGTGCGTCTAAAAATGTGACCTGTTTTGATGAATTGATTTGAAGAAATGGTAGATCGAATACATTAGTTTTCGAAGAGTCCTAATACCTTTTGGGCTTTAGGCACTAAATTACCGGAATCGTTTGCCCAGATACTACTGATGTTTTCGGAATATTTATAATCACTATAGTACTTCTGGATCGAATCGGATTCATGAATGACGGCAAGTCGATCCCGGATACAAGCGACATTTTGGGGATCTATTTCAATGCCTAAAGAATCCCGTTGGAGCTGATGTGCCACTATCAAAGATGTGCCCGTGCCAGCGAATGGATCAAAAATGAAGTCGCCTACATTTGTTGAAGAGAGTATAATTCTTAAGAGCAATGCGATTGGCGTTTGTTGTTTATGAAATCTCTCTCCAGTCGATAGTCGGATTGCTTCATTTCCAGCGAAATAACCGGATGTCAATTCCCGAATGTCATCCCACACGTCGGTAATAAATACTCCGTTTTCTCTAGGTAGTTTATACTCTAATGGAAGTTCGGGATCGATTCTCAAGCGGTGGAAAGTCTTTGCGCGCTCGCCTTTTGTGGCATAAGCAATAATTTGGTAGTGCTTCCCGAATTTCGTCGTGACAGGAACCGCAGAAGTTTTTTTCTTCCAAATTATCACATTCTGCAATGTCCACCCAGTTTTCCGAAGGGATTGTAGTACAAACTCAATGTTTTTCTCTCTCTGCATAAAATAGATTGTGCCGCCCGTAGCGGTAATCTCGAAAACTGATCGACATACGGTTTGCATCATTTCCCAATAGGATTCATCAATCATATTGTCCTGGTGAAACGCGTATTCCTTGTTTTGATTAAATGGCGGGTCCAAAAAAGTCAGATCGACATGGCGTCTTATTTCACCTGCTGAAAAAACATCCAAACAATTTTTATTGATAATATCGTAAGACATCTTTTTTAATTTAATTGAAAGAACCTGCTTATCAAACCAATATTTTTGCGGTTCTTAACAGAAATTCTTCCGTCAGAGCCCGGCACAGATAGCGCCGGTATTCCGCGGTCGAGCGTTGATCGGTAATCGGTCTGACCCTGCGCTCGATGCAATCGAGGATTTCAGCGGATTTTCCTTCACGATATAATTGCTCGGCTTCGTAAGCCCGGATAATCGTCGGTCCGACCGAGGCGTATGTCAGGCGGATTTCGTTGTTATCCGGCAGGTACAGACCGAGGAAAGCGACCTTCGAGAGTGAGAGCGCCTTGCGCGGCCCGATCTTGCGATATGAATATTTATAGTTCCACGGAATGTTCAGCCGGATTTCTGTGAGCAGTTCGTCCGAGCGGAGAATTGTCTTCTTCGGCCCGGTGATGAAGTCGCGAACCGGAATCTTCCGGATACCTTGCGCTGATTCGAGCGTGAGTTCGGCATCCAGCGCGTAAAAGATCGGAAGTGTGTCGCCCGCCGGAGAAGCATTAACGATATTCCCGCCGAAAGTCGCCATGTTGCGGATTGACGGCGAAGCAATCTGAGTCACTGCATCGGTCAGCGGCGGAAAAATACTTTTCGCCTGCTCGAGATAGGCGGCGTAGGTCAGACCGGCTCCGATTGTCAACTTTCCTTCGCTGAAATTTATTTGACTAAGTTCCGAAAGATGATTGATCTGAATGAATACCTGCACTCGTTTGACATTTGTGCGGGCTTGCACAAGTAAATCAGTGCCCCCGGCGATTGGTTGTGCCACGGTTTGGCTCATCAGATCGAGCACTTCCGATTTTTTAGATGGACGGTAATATTTGAGTTTTTCGTACCACATGTTTATTTAAAAGTGACGGGTGATGAGTGACGGGTAATTTATGCATATCAATTACGTAAAAATATTCTATTTCTTTTTTCAATGAATTTATTAGTCCTATCAGCATCTGTCGGATTGTGGCTACTTTTTCATCCAAAGCAGATATATTTTTGATTAACTTTAGATTATTTGCAATAATTAATAACGTTTCTAATTCGCCTAACGATCCTAACGAAATAAATAAAAACTGAATGCATTCTTTTTTAGAACTTCGTCCAGCGCCTTCGGCAATGTTGGCTGGAATGGATATTACGGGTCTGCGGATTTGTGAAGTAATCCCGCAGGTTTCTTCTTTGGAAAAATCCCGTGTTAAAGAATAAACCTCCGAACCGAGTTCCATACTTTTCTTCCAAACCTTCAGGTCTTTATGGGATTTTATTGCCATGTACTCACCCTGTCACTTGTCACTTTCTCCACCGCTTCAACGATCTTCTTATATCCGGTACACCGGCAGAGATTTCCCGAGAGTGCTTCTTTAATTTCAGCGACAGTCGGATGCGGATTGTGTTTCAGCAGGGCGTAAGCCGATACGACGAATCCCGGTGTGCAGAACCCGCATTGCACCGCGCCGGTTTCTTCGAAGGATTTGAAAAGTTCATTAGCATTGATGCCTTCGATTGTGGTCACTTCCCGACCGTCACATTGGCCGAGCAGAACCAGACAGGAATTCACCGGTTTGCCATCGAGCAGAACCATACACGCGCCGCATTCGCCTTCTCCGCAACCTTCCTTCGTGCCGGTCAGCTTTAATTCACTGCGCAAATAATCGAGCAGACGCGTTGAGGGAGAGGCTTTTGAGACCCGAGCTATACCATTTACAATAATATTCACCACAGAGGACACGGAGGGCACAGAGGTATTTTTATTTATTTTCTTTACTTTAGTCATTAATAATTCGGTGAACCCCATCGATTAATTTTACTACGTTGAAATTTATCAATAATCCTAAGATTCGATTAGAAAGTTTAAGATAAGACAATAATTGGGCTGTATGAATTGGGAGAAGATTTTCGATGGCTTTTAATTCAACCGCAATTTCACCCTCAACTAATAAATCTATCCGATAACCACAGTCTAATTTTACATCTTTATAGACCACCGGCAGATCTTTCTGAGATTCCACTTTCAAACCTAATTGCTTTAATTCATACACAAGACATGCTTCATCGGTGGATTCCAGCAAACCCGGACCCAGTGCACGATAAACATCAGTAGCCTTACCTATTATTTTCTCCGTAATCTTATTTAATTCCTCTCGTGATTTCATCTATCTATCTAATATTTTCTCTGTGCTCTCTGTGTACTCTATGGTAAATCATTTCCGGGGTCAAGGGAATCTCATGGAATTCGACGCCCAGCGCATTCTCGACCGCGCCGAGATATGCCGCCGGAATGCCGACTAACGGTTGTTCGCCGACGCCCTTCGCGCCGTACGGCCCGCGCGAGTAATTTTCTTCCAGAATAATGGATTCGATTTCCGGCGCATCTAATGTTGTCGGAATGATGTAATCCGTCAGGCTTGCTTGATTCAATCTGCCGTTTGTTGCCGTCATAACTTCCAGCGAGGCGTAACCGAGTCCCTGCAAAGAGCCGCCTTCGATCTGGCCTTCAACCAGAACCGGATTGATTGCCTTGCCGATGTCGTGCGCCGCCGTGATTTTTCCAACCGTCACTTCAAAAGTCAGCGGGTCAACAGTAACTTCCACTACTGACGCCGCCCAGGAGTAAATTGGGTAAGCGTCGCCGACAAATTTATCATCATCCCAGACGACGTCGTCCGGCACGCGATAAACACGCGTCGCGGTGAAAATACCATTCGTTGCCAGTTTCGCTTTTTCGGCAAAATCCTTTTTGGCGGGCGTCGCTCCGACCTGCTCCATCAGATCGGTACAACATTGAAAAACCAATCCGCCGACGATCATGGTCGTGCGCGAAGCGACCGTCGGCCCGGAATTTGGCACAATGGCTGTATTCGGAATTGCCACCGTGATTCTTTCGATGGGAAGAGCCAGCGCGTCGGCGGTAATCTGACGCATGACGGTATTCATGCCTTGTCCCATTTCAACAGTGGCGATACGGATCAATAATCCGGTTTCATTTGAATAATCGACAGAGGCGGTTGCCTTGATAATTTCTTCGCCTTTGCCCGTAAAACCGCATCCGTGGAAAAACGCAGAGATACCGATGCCTTTTAAAAGTTGACCATTTCGCGGCTGATTGCGGTATTGATTATATTTTTCAACGAAATTCGTACGCTCGGCGACAACATTCAATGCTTTTTCCAAGCCAATGGATTCTGCTAATAATTGGCCGGTCGCCGTACGGTCACCGAGGCGCAAAATATTAATTTTCCGCAGAGAATAAGGGTCGAGATCCAGGCGATAAGCGGCGTGATTCATCTGAGCTTCGATGGCGAAGAACGCCTGCGGAGCGCCGAATCCGCGAAACGCGCCCGACGGCAACAGATTTGTCGCTACGGCTTTCGACGCTAAACGGATATGATCGCATTTGTAAACTCCCGGCGAGCCCAGCGCGCCGCGCGCCAAAACTACCTGTGAGAGCGTACTGTGCGCCCCGCCATTCAATATGAAATCGATGTCCATGGCGATAATGCGACTGTTCTTATCGAAAGCGATCCGGCGAATACTTTGCGACGGATGGCGTTTGGTTGTCACGGAAATGTCCTCGCTTCGATCATAGACGATTTTGACCGGTTTGCCAGATTTCAGCGCCAGAAGCGCCGCGTGACCGGAAATCAGCGATGGATATTCCTCCTTGCCGCCGAATGCTCCACCGGTGGTCGCCTGTTCAACGACTATATCTTCCGGGTCGAGATTTAGCACTGGTGCCAGACCTTTTTGCACGTAAAACGGGCATTGCATTGAACCGACGATCCTGATGCCATTCTTGAAAGGATAAGCAATCACGCCCTGCGTTTCTAAATAGATATGCTCCTGATAGCCGGTGCGGAAGGTTTCCTCCAGCACGAATTTGCTTTTTGCGAAAGCTTTATCCGGGTCGCCCTTGACGTAGCCGTAACTCTTGAAAATGTTGTCACTGCCGTAAATCGGCGGAAAATTCCCGGACAGCGCGTTTTCCATCGTTGAAATCGCCGGCAAATCTTCGTATTCAATTTGAAATTGTGAAGCGATCGCGCGCAGTTCATCCTCATTTTTTCCGGCTAACAGCGCAATCGGTTCGCCGATGTAATTGACGACATCTTTCGCCAAAAAGGGTTGATCTTCGTTGAACAGGGCGACGTAATTTTCACCGGGAATGTCTTCAGCCTTGATATAAATGACGTCGGGCGGCAATTCCGGAGCGACAATCCGCAGAATCTTCGCCCGCTGACGGTTCGAGCGGATCGTTACACCAAAGAGCATATCCGGAAAATCCAGATCATTGGTATATTTTGCTGCGCCACGCATTTTATCGGCGGCATCAAACCGCACAATCGGCTGGCCGACATATTTTAGATCCATTTTCTGTTGATCGGACATCGGTTACAAAGATAATCGTTTCTGGTGAATAATGGTAGAGAGAATTTTTAATTGAAAATTGGTGGCTGGAGATTGCTAATTTCAAAATTCAAATTGCAAATATTTCATTTCAAATTGGAAGAAAATACAAGTTTAGTTTTCTCCGCGACCGCTGCAGTCTCCGCGGTTATCTAGGATTTCTTCCTCAATGAATCGGTTTCGGTTTTATTGATTACGCCTATCATTTCGCCCAGGATGGCTACCGCGATTTCAGCCGGTGTCTGCGCTCCGATATTCAGGCCAATCGGCGAGTAAAATTGCTCCGGAATGGCAATCTTTTCCTCAGTCAATCGCGCGCGGGTTTCTTTAACTTTATGCAGTGAACCGATCAGGCCGATATATTCGAATGACTTTCCGCAAGTCAGCAATTGGCGCAGAACAGTGTAATCGAACTGATGATTGTAGGTCATAATCGCCGCAAAGAGATTCGACCCGGGAAAAGTTACCATCGGCAATTTTTCCAAATCGCACTGAATGAAGTCGATGGGCGCGAATTGCGGTTTGAGTTCCGATCGATTATCGTAAACCGTCACCCGAAAACCAATCTGCGGCGCCATTTTATAAAGCGCCTGCCCGCAATGGCCGCCGCCAAAAATTAACAGCGTGCGCACCGCCGGAAAATAGTCGTAAAAGAGCGTTGAACTGCCGCCGCAGGGCATACCAAGAGAATCGAGATCGTATCGTTTCAATTCCGACTTATGCGATTGGAAAATCAAGCCGGCATGGCGGATCGCCTCTGCCTCCAGACTACCGCCGCCGACCGTGCCGAATGTTTTACCGTTTGGTAGAACCAGCATCTTGAAAGAAACCTTGCCCGGCGCCGCGCCGGAATTTTCGATGACGGTAATCAAAACGCAAGCCTGTCCAGAAGCAGTTATTTCCGTGATTTTATTAAACAGGGTGTTCACTTTGTTCTCGCTTTCATTTTGGCAATTCGTTCTGCGGTGGATTGAAGTATTCCATAATCATTGGGCGTGTCCAGATCCAGCAGAATTTCTTCGTCATAAACCGTTACAAACCGCCTTTTGAATTGATTAATGATCGTTTTAGGAGTTATGGAAGAATCGTTTTCGTCTGCCGCCAGAATTGCCGTCCGGACTTTTTCGCTGGCGAGGATCGGATGTCCGGCACTACGATGGAACGATGGCTGGACAATGTCGGCTTTTTCTGCGGCGATTAATTTTTGGTAAACTTTAGCCGGAATCTGTGGCTGGTCGCCGAGTGCAATGAAAAAACGTAGCGTTTGAATCTGCGCGGCGCCGACTTTCACCGAAGAAAACATGCCTTTGGCGTACTGTTTATTTTCGACGAAAACCACGCGTTCGTCCCAGCGTTTCAGATTGACAATATCCTGCGCCCGAAAGCCCACCACGACGATAACCCGCTCCGACACTTCCAGCGCGGTGTCAATGACTGTTTCGACTATCGTGGATTGCCCGAAAGGCAACAACGGTTTGAAGGCGCCCATGCGGGTGGAAAGCCCGGCGGCGAGGACGACTGTATCAAACTTATTAACCACGAATGGACACGAATTTACACTAATACTTTTTCATACTATTGATTATTGCTTCAAGATTTGGCTCAATTGTCGGTGGAATAGCGATCTTATTTTCTATTGCATTCATATCTTTAAAACCAACGCCGGTTAAAAGGATAACGATTTTCTGCAAGGGATCGAGGTTACTTTTATCTTTCAGAAATCCCGCCCAGGCCGCGGCGGCGGCCGGTTCGACGAAAACGCCCGCATCCTGGCAGAGTTGCAACTGAGCGGCGGTAATTTCGGCATCGCTGACTTCCGTAGCCCAGCCGCTACAGGCTTGCATGAATTTGATGGCCATCCGACCATTAGCCGGCGAAGCGACTGAAATGGAATCAGCCGCGGTTGTCGCCTTGTCAATGGTCAGCATCCTTCCGGATTGATAAGCTTTCGCGATGGCATTTGAGCCGCTAGCCTGTACGCTAACGATTTGCGGGATTTTCGCAATCAGTCCGGCGACTTTCAGATCGGCAAAACCCTTATAAACTCCGGCATAAATCACGCCGTCGCCAACCGGCACGAAGACGATGTCCGGCGCGCTCCGGCCAAGTTGATTGAACATTTCGATCGAAACGGTTTTTTTACCCTCGATGGTCAGCGGATTGAAAGCCGTGTTGCGGTTGATACCGCCGAATTGCTTTGTGTACTCGATAGACAGTCTGAAGGCGTCGTCGTAAGTGCCGCGAATCGGAATGACTGTTGCTCCGTAAAGCACCGACTGCAGAAGTTTGGCCTTCGGCGCAGTCGCCGGAACGAAAAGGATGACATTCAGGCCGAGCGCCGCACCTGCACAGGCCATCGCCGAACCGGCATTGCCAGTCGAGGCCAGGACAACGGTTTTCTCGTTATGGTATAAAGCCTGTGCGGCAACCAATTGCGAAGCGCGGTCTTTCAGCGAGCCGGACGGATTGGCGCCGTCATTTTTCAGGAAAAGATTCGGTAAGCCATATTGCTGGCGCAATTTTTCCGGCGCAACGAGCGGCGTATTGCCCACCGGATAGGCGGCGGCCTCCGGCAATTGATAAACGAGAAAATCGGCCGGAGTAACCGCCGGTTTATTTTTCAGCGACGCCAAATATTCCGGATCGAGAAGGGTTTCCAGCACACCTTTTTGAAATTCGCCGGGAATCTGTTCGCATCGTGGACAAAGATAACGGATTTGGTCGGCCGGATATTCAGCCCCGCAATCGCTACAGCGATATTTAAAATTCACAACGCACCTCAAACTTGTAATAAAGTCAGGGCAATTTTACGAAAAACTTGTCACAAAGTCAGGGCAATTTTTCACCATAGATAACAAGAGGATACAGAAAATCAGTTTATTTTCGTTTATCTATCACAAGAGAGATATTTGAACGATTAAAGAGAGAATTTCACGTGATGAGAATTCGGATTCTCCCCGCCTGAACGATGCCAGTCAGGCTGGAGTGCTCTTCGTGGTGAATTATTCAGGCGAAATAAACGCCCGGCATTGATGTTTACTCTGAACCTATTTTTAATGATCGCAGGCGTTATCAGCGATCTGAAGCGTACCTTTGAGGTAGTCGTCAACCAGTTTTTCAGGGGTTTCCGCGGAAGCGCCAATGATCACCTGAATATTGTTTTCGGCAAAAAGCGCCAATGCACGTTGACCCATGCCGCCGGCGATAATCAGGTTCGCACCGCGCTCCGCCAGCCATCTGGGTAAAAGTCCCGGTTCATGTGGTGGGGAGTTGAGATCATCACGTTTGATGATTTTCTTTTCAGTATCGTTGATATCGATTAAGACGAAGCACTCGCAATGACCAAAGTGCATGGACAGTCGTCCGCCGACTAAAGGGATGGCGATTCTCATGAATTGGTTTCCTTTTTAACTAAGTTAATTTTTAGCATTTTCACTTATACAAAATACTACAAAGAACCGGATAATTTACCGCATAATTTCGTACCACCGCCGATAAAACTGTTAAATTGACAGATTCCATGCTTTTTTATTCTTTTACAAATTGAGTTGTTTCCAAATTTCTTTAATATCCTGTGCGCTGTCCGCTTCGGTTTCCACGACTGCCAGCGCCTGCATTTGAGCGTCTGTCACGCCCTGATCATACCGGATGCGTCCGATGACCCGCGCGCCGTTTTGCCGTGCTTTTTTTTCTATGCGTTCTGTCATTTTTGGATTGAGATCCCATTTATTGACGCAAACATGTGTCGGAATACCGAAATGCCGCGTCAGCGATATTACGCGCTCCAAATCGTGTTCGCCGGAAATAGTTGGCTCAGTCACAACCAGCACGATCATTGCACCGGTTATGGAGGCGATCACCGGACAACCGATTCCCGGTGGGCCGTCCACGATAATCAGTGAGCGCTTTTGTTCTTCGGCGATGAGGCGTGCTTGCTGGCGCACTACCGTTACTAATTTACCGGAATTTTCAGCCGCGATTCCCAGTTTGGCATGAACCATCGGACCGACGCGCGTTTCCGAGATAAACCATTTGCCGCAGACACGTTCCGGAAAGTCGATGGCTTTCACCGGGCAGGACCGGACGCAGACGCCGCACCCTTCGCAGGCAGTTGGATCAACGAAGAATTTCACTTTGCCTGAAGGTTCATGATTCATTAGTATCGCGTCGAATCTGCAATACGCTAAACAGGCACCGCAAGCGATACAGTCTGATTGACGAATGACAGCTTCGTGGCCGCCCTTAAATTCATGGCTCTGCTTGATTTCCGGCGAAAGCACTAAATGCATATCCGCCGCATCAACATCGCAGTCAGCGATGACCGATCGATCAGCTAAAACGGCGAATGATGCAGTCAGGCTGGTTTTACCGGTTCCGCCTTTGCCACTGATAATAACCAATTCTTTCATGAATCAACGTTCCTCTTTCAGATCACAATAACCTTGTCTCATTTGGTTTGGATGGTGCCTGTGCCAGGTGTTATTCGTCGTCTTCTCCTTGTAGATTACTGGTTTTTCGTATCTCATTTTGTCGCGAACTTTCTCAGATAGAATGTGTGTCCTTGGTAATTCGTTGCCGCAAGATTGTCTTGAGCAACCAGTCGATCGACGATTTCCCAAGACGCACCTGCTCGGGAAAGAAACGCGCTAACCGCATCTTCTCTCATTGGATGAACAGCAGTTATACTTAACAAATCTTTTTCAATATTTCCGGTGAAGGCAAAGGCGTTTCCTTCGTAGCCAATCAGATATTCTACTCGATCGAATCTATCGGTAAAAACCTGAAACATCCGGTTGAGAGTTTCTTCATCCGGTTTTTGTACCGGCTTCTCCGCTGGCGGGCGAATAGGAATACTTATATAAGCCTGAGCCGGTTGGATTTTATTGACAAAATCAGCCACTTCCTTCAGGCACTCGTCATTGTCGTTTATTCCTTTGACAAGCATTGTTTCGGTCGCCAATTTGCCGGTAAAATATTTTGCAAATGTCGATATTCCGTCCAAAATCATGGGTAATTGGAGGGTTTTATGGGGTCGATTGATCTTGTGCCATGTCTTTTCCCGGACGGAATCAATTTTCACCGAAACCCAATCGGCTTTGCTGAGTTCTTCTCTCACATCTTCCCGCCAAATCAGCGAGCTGTTGGTAATCACGCCGACGGGAACGTTCAGCATCTTTAACAAGGTAATTGCTTTGCCCAGATTAATATCCATCGTAGGCTCGCCATCCGGTACGAAGGTGAGATAATCGACTCGTTCGGCAGTCTCTTTTGCCTTTGCTAACCGACTTTGCACGTCATGGAAAATGTCTTCAGGTTCGTAAAAAAATCGGCGTTCGCTTTGCATATGTGAGGTTCGCCCTACCTGACAGTAAACGCAGGAATAGGTGCATACTTTGGCGGGAATATTGTTGATTCCCAAACTTTTCCCCAGTCGCCGCGACGGAACGGGTCCGTAAGAATATTTGTATTCTTGAACGGTCATTATTTAAAATTCCCTGTATTTTTCAAACTTGTTATTTTTTTGATCAAATTTAGAAAGAGGTTGCGATATTCGGGTAGAGCCTTTACAATCAGTTCGCCCCGGGAATAGGCTTCGGCAATCCGCCGATCATTAGGAATCTCTATGAGGATCGGAATATTTTCTGCGCTACAGTATAAATTCACACGGTCGTCTCCAATTCCGGCGCGATTGATTATGACACCAAACGGAATTTTCATTTTCCGCACCGTTTCGACGGCAAGTTTCAGATCGTACAATCCAAAAGGCGTCGGTTCTGTAACGAGCGCCACAAAATCCGCCCCTCTGATTGTGTTGATTACCGGGCAGGATGTTCCCGGCGGAGCGTCCAGAATGGCTGGAATTTTTCTGTTTAAACGGGCTTTGATCGCGCGGATCAACGGCGGAACCAGCGCTCCCCCAATATCAAACTGGCCGTGAATCAAAGTTATTTTATCCGCCTGAAATGTCTCGATAATTCCGATCCGGTTATCGACTTCGCGGATGGCTTTTTGCGGGCAGATTTGCGCACAACCACCGCAACCATGACACAGGTCTGGGAATATAAGAGGTTTAGCGCCAAGCGTTACAATGGCGTGAAATTCGCAAATCCGACTGCATTCATCGCATCCATCGCAGAGATTTTCATTGACTTGTGGAATTAAAATTGTGGCAATTTCTTGCTTAAGCGGGCTACCTTTTAAAAATAATTGGTCATTTGGCTCTTCGACATCGCAATCCAAAAGTTGAATCTCACGGTCAAAGGCGCTCGCAAGATTCACGGCAACGGTTGTCTTGCCGGTTCCGCCTTTACCGGATGCGATGGCGAGAATCATCAGAAAGACCTCTCTTTTATACTTTCGGTGTTGGATTTCATCAGAACCTGTGTCCCGACTGGTAATCCGATATGATTCGCAATTACCGGACATTTCACTTTGAAGAGAAAATAGATATTGCGCGGTTCATCGCTGAGTGTTTCGTAATTGCCCTGACCTTTGGCAATGATCAAGTCTGCATCCTCAAATCGCCGGATAAATTCCCGACTGCAATCAGCCAATATCGTGCCCGGCGCATCCGAGCCGTTGTCGATAATCTTGACGATTTTATCAAGCCCGACGGTTTGCGCATCAATAATTGTAGCATCGTTGATAATCGGCGCGCCGCGAACAACCAGCGTTACCCGTTTTTCTAAAATCTGCTCAATGAGCAAGCGGTCAAAAGCGATTTCGCCGGCATTATCTGCCAAATAAAGAATATTCTTGGCGCCGAAAATAGCCGCCCGAAATTTTTCCCAATCGCCGGCGAGTGGCTCTTGCAATGCCTGATGAACAGCGCGCATTATGTCATTTTCTGTCAGATGACCATTGACGCCAAGGTCGATAATGTTTCCGGCGATGGCGAGACGAGTAGCCATAGCTAACGAATCTTCCGCCGATTCAACCTCGGCTTTCAATCTGGGAAATAAATCCAAAGCCAAACGGTTATGTTTTTCCTTTTCCGTCTGATATGGGTCGCGCTGTCCGGTGATTTCACGCAGACGACGATGAAAAAATTGTCCCATAACGGGCGGAGAAATGCTCATGTTCATATCGCTGGTTTTTTTCAACACTTCCCGGAGTATTTGTTCCTGAATCACCGGGTCTTCTGTAACTCGGCGCGCCGCGTCGAGAGCCTGAGTAACGAAGCAGGGAACGCAGTCAAGGTACGTTTTTATAATTCAATCATCCTGCGTTTGCCTTTCTTTTTAGCTGATTTCTCGTCTACGTCATCCTGCCAGCCATCCCGGAGCGTTTCGATCCGATCGAACCTTTTTATATAAGGCTTAATATCGATCAGCGGCGTGCCATCCAGAATATCTCCGCCGTTTATGTACAAAATGTTGCCTTTGCGCCGGACAAGTTCGACAATGCTCAATCCTATAGCATTCGGCCGGTTGGGCGCTCGTGTCGCAAACAGGCCGCGTTCAACATCCTGAAGAAACGGTTTTACCAGAAGTTTTGCCGGTTGTGCCCGATGAAAATGATAGATCAGATAAATGTGCGAAAACCCATCCAAATCACGAAGTCCCTCGGCAAATTCTGGAAATACTTCAACTTGCGCCGAACACTCTTTTGCATAAACTGGTTGAATTGGCGTCTGATCTTCAGCAGTGTTCTCGCTGTGAATGATTCCAATCGGTTTGAATAAAATTTCAGATTCGCTCAAATTAATGTCCTTCGACATCATCACTTTTTAATTCGGGAAGTTTACCGGTGCGATATTGTGCAAGAGCCTCGGCTATCGTCAAATTCTCCGCTGTAAAAATTTTAATCCCGGCGGCAGAAAGTACGCTGAAAGCCTTTGGCCCGCAATTTCCGGACACCAGTGCCTGCACTCCCAAGCGCGCAATGGCTTCCGCCGATTGGACGCCAGCGCCCTGTACCGTATTCTGGCTCTGCAGATTATCAAACAATTTGTAAGATTCGTTGTCCAAATCATAGACGAGAAATAGCGGCGCTCGACCAAACCGGTTGTCTAAAAGAGAACTCAAATCATTTCCTGATGTTGTAAAAGCAATTTTCATAAACTTTCCCCTTCTTCTCCCGATTGGGATTAAAAGCGGGTTAACATTTACGATCGTAAAGTTACTAGATTTTTACCTGTTTTACGATGGCTTTCATCACCTTTTCTTTGTCGATTTCTTTAAGGCAGAAGAACCAATCGAGACATTTGATTCCTTCCTTGCCTTCCATGCGCTCTTTGGCAACGCCGCAAGAACCGGCTGTCGGAACAATGACGTCATCACCCGGGCGCCAATCCGCCGGAGTCGCTATTGAAAATGCATCCGCAGTCTGCAATGCTGTGACAACACGAAGCAACTCATCAAAATTACGTCCCAAGCTGAGCGGATAGTAAATAATCGTACGGATAATGCCTTTGGGATCGATCACGAAGACGGCGCGTACCGCTTTTGTTGGACTTTCGCCCGGCATCATCATTCCGTATTTTTTGGCAACTTCCATGGTGATATCTTCGATCAAAGGAAATTTAACCTCGACATTCTTCATGCCTTTGTATTCGATTTTTTCCTTGATGGTGCGAAGCCAGGCAATGTGGCTGTATAAACCGTCCACAGAAAGCCCAACTAATTTGCAATTCAGTTTGGCAAATTGATCTTCCATCGAAGCAAAAGTCATGAATTCTGAGGTACAAACTGGTGTAAAATCAGCCGGATGGCTAAACAGGATTACCCAGCTTCCCAAATACTGATCCGGGAAGTTGATCTCACCCTGCGTGGTAACGGCCTTGAAAGCAGGGGCCATGTCGCCGATGCGTGGCATTGACACATTCTGATTTTCTTTGTTTATTTCCATACATTTTCTCCTTTTTTATTGGTTAGAGTCGCCTAAGCCGCGCCGGTTTCAAAACCGGCACGGCTTAGTTAACAAGTGATGGTACTTGATCAGGTTTCTTTTCCCTTTTCAATCGTCGCAAGTCGTTTTTTCACTTCATCGAGTTCCGATTTTAGAAAATCAGATTGGTTGATTAGGGCTTGTTTTTCCGTCTCCGGATCAGGGTTCTGGTACGGCGAGGGGTATCCGTAAGGCACGTTATATCCGCTAAACCTTTGCCAGCCCGGTAACCCGTTGCCATAAAACCCGTGCCGGAATCCACGTCCCCAGCCGCCACGGCCCATTCCGAAACCGCGTCCTGGCACTGGATTTGCGTATCCCGGTGCTCCGTTTCCCGCGCAGAATCCGGCCGCGCGTCCGGTCATTGGGCCCATTCCCATCGGACCCGTTCGATCTCCTCTTGGCATAGTTATGATCTCCTTTCTTATAGATTAACTATTTATTGTCTTGTCATTGCCGAACCGCAGTTCGGGCATTTTTGTTCAAAGCAGGGAATACCGCGCCGATGCGGTTCTCTTCGTCCGCATACCGGACAGACGCAATAGTCACTTGGGTCGGCGGCCTCAAGGACGCTCACGCGCCCGAACCCTTGACCCCTTCTGCCCTGACCACGATTAGCGCCTTGTCCTGTTCTGCCCGGTCTTCTTCCTTTTACTGGAAAAATTTCGTTATAAGTACCATACATTTGCCCAAACTGATAGCGCCTTCGCCCGTAACAACCCGGCATGGCGAAAACATTCCAATCGGAACGTTTGGTAAGCCAAGCCTGGATGATTTCGTCGAGATCACCTGCTACAAACGGAATAACATAGATTCCGTGAGCAATGATGGTTTCATGTAAAGGTCGGGAGATTGCTCCGCAAACCAGCACCTCAATGCCCAATTCTTTTAATCGAGCGGCTTTCATGGCTGGAGTTAAATCGATAGGTATAAATTCCTGTTCTAATGAAATGACGCGTCCACTTTCGGTCTCAGCGATGTGAATTTGTCCCGCAGTGTCGAAGACTGGCGCTATCCGATTGTTCCAGATTGTAAAGGCTACTTTCATATTTCACAGTTCCAATTCATAATTTCAACAATATTTAAAGCATTTATCATGCCAGAACAAAATATCCCTACTTTTCATCGCACAACTATCTGAAATATAGCAAGTTAAAAAACTGCTTCTTTTAAATCACTGCGATTATATAGTAGCCTTGGCGCTACTCTGTCACCCTGCGATGGTTGCAGATATGTTATGATTTACGATGGGAGCGGCCGTCTTTTTCCGGCAATGAAATCCCGAGTTTTTTCATGCGGCGGAATAAGGTGGTCTTGTGAATGCCAAGTTCTTTCGCCGCCGCCGCCCGATTGAAATTATTGCGTTCGAGAGCGGACTGAATAGACTGGGAGTCGAGCAAATTGTGGGCAGAGCGGATCGTAGACAAACTTGAGTTTTTTGTGTAATGTGCCGTCAGTTCTTCGGGCAGGTGAGTCAGCAGAATATAGCCCTCATTACAAAGAATGAACGAGCGTTCGATTACATTTTCCAGTTCACGGACATTGCCCGGCCAGTCATGCGCCATTAGTAACGAGAGCGCTTCGGAGGAGATGCCTTTGATTGATTTCTGCCAGAGTTGGTTGAAGCGCCGGATAAATTGCCCAGTAATCAGCGGAATATCTTCTTTCCGGTGGCGGAGCGGCGGCAGGTCGACGCGCACAACGTTTACGCGATAGTAAAGATCGTCGCGGAATGTGCCAGCCTTCATCATTTCTGTCAAATCCTTGTTAGTAGCAACAATAATCCGCGCGTCGGCGGTTTCAGAGCGGGTCGAACCGAGTGGCTCATAGATGTGATCCTGAAGTACCCGTAGAAGTTTGACTTGCAACGCCGGGCTGATTTCACCGATTTCGTCGAGAAACAGTGTTCCGCCTTTGGCTAATGCAAAGCGTCCCGGTTTGTCTTTGTTAGCTCCGGTAAACGCACCCTTTTTATAACCAAACAGTTCTGATTCCAGTAATTCGTCGGGTAATGCGCCGCAATTGACCGCGATGAATGGCCCTTTACGGCGCGGACTCAAATGATGAACCGTCCTTGCGATCAATTCCTTGCCGGTTCCGGTTTCGCCGATTATCAAGACCGTGCTCGGGCTGGCGGCAATTGCCGGAAGCACTTCAAATATTTTTTGCATCAAGGGACTACGACTGACAATATCGCCAAAAGTCATTTTGGCATGTAGTTCCTGGCGTAAAGTTTCGATTTCGCTCAAATCCCGAAAAGTCTCAGCCCCGCCGATGATGTAACCTTCTCCATCTTTCAGTACGGCGGTCGATATACTGATGGGTATGCGGGAGCCGTCCGCCTTAATAATGTAGGCGGATTTGCCAATGATCGGCTTGCCGGTTTTTAATGTTTTCTGTAGGGCGCAGTCGGTTCCACAGAGGCTGGAGCGAAATACTTCCGAACAGCGTTGGCCAATCGCCTCTTCTCGCGTAACCCCGGTGATTTCTTCCGCCGCTCGATTAAAAGACGAAATGCGCCAATTGGAATCTACCGTAAAGACGCCATCGGAGATGCTTTCCAGAATATTTTCGATCATTTCAGGTTTCAGCGACATTTCATTCCAAAGTTAACTAATTTTCACCACAGAGAGTATTTTGCCGCGGATTAGCGCGGATAAATCAATAATATTTATAGACTCTTTGCTAATATATGGTGTAGAGTTTTTCGTTTTTTTTGTGTTATTGATATAAAGAGATTTTTCTCTGTGTACTCTGTGGTGAGTTTAAAAACATTACGGTCTTCCGCCCATCGTCAGCGCCATGACGGCTTTCGCGGTATGCAGACGGTTTTCGGCTTCGTCGTAAATGATCGCCGCTGGTCCGTCAATGACTTCATCGGCGACTTCTTTGCCGCGATCGGCGGGCAGGGCGTGCATGTATTTGACTTCTGGTGCGGCGAGTTTCATCCGGCGGGCGTCGCAAATCCAATCGGTATGTTTTTCGAGATTGGTCTTCATCTCTTTGCGACACTCTTCTTCATTTTGGTTGTACTCGTCGAATTCATAGTTGCCGAATCCGCCCCAGTTTTTCGGGATGACAATCTGAGCGCTACGGAATCCCTCATCCATGTTGTCGGTGAATGACAGTTTGCCGCCATTCAGCCGGGTGTTTTCCTGCGCCTGGGCGACATATTCCTTTTTTAATGGAAATTCTTTCGGCGCGGCGACCGTCACGTCCATACCGAAACGCGGAAAGAGCAGAATTTGCGAAAGCGGTACGGAGAGCGGTTTAGCGTGACTGGTGGCGTACGCCCAGGAAATCGTGACTTTCAAGCCATGCAAATTTTGCCCGAAATATTCCTGCATCGTCATCAAATCGGCGATTACCTGCATGGGGTGAAAAATATCATCCTGCAACGAGAGAATCGGCACGGACGAGAATTGCGCCAATTCACGTAGATATTTGTTGCCGATGCCGTAGAAGCAATTGCGGCAGGCGATGCCGTGTCCCATGCGCGAAAGCACCATGGCAGTATCCTTAGCCGATTCGCCGTGTGAAAGTTGCATTTTGTCGGGTGTCAAGTCATGGGCATGGCCGCCGAGTTGAGTCATGCCGGCTTCCATCGAATTGCGCGTGCGCGTGGATTGCTCAAAAAACATCATGAAAAGCGTCTTGTCCTGCAATAGCCGATGCGGCTCACCGAGCGCGAATTTGCGCTTGAGGTCAGCGGCAACCCCGAGCACCATATTGATTTCGTTTTTTGTCCATTCATTAAAAGTGATGAGGTGTTTCCCTCGTAAAAGAGTCTCGTTCATATCAAACCTTTCATGTTAACCGCGGAGGACGCTGAGAACGCAGAGTTTCTCCTTGATAATTGTTGACAATTCTTTTTATTCCATTTTTAAGTATGCTTGAATTGAAGTTAATCAACAACCCTACTTGTAGTTTTGAGATTTTTAAGTAATTCAGTAGTTGCGCCTGATCGATATTGGTCAGTTCGTTGACGGCTTTACACTCAACCACCAATTGGTCGTCGATAAAAAAGTCGCAACGAAAACCTTTTTCTATCACTATGTCAGCATATTTAACGGACAGATATTTTTCCTTTTCAAATTTCATTCCGGCTTCCTGCATTTCACAAGCCAGGGCGGCCTGATAAACCGATTCCAAAAACCCGGGGCCAAGATTGCGGTGAACCTTAATCGCTAAACCGATTACTGTTTCCGTCAGTTGGTTTATATCTTCAAACATAAAATTGCTCCGTGCCCTCTGCGTCCTCGGCGGTTTATTTCCCGCGGCTCAGATTTGCGACCAGTCCGGCGTAGAAAGCCGCGGCTTGCCAGAGGTGCTCGACCGGCGTCCATTCGTTCGGGGCGTGGGCTTGCTCCTCGAATCCCGGCCCGAAGCCGATGCACGGTATACCATGCACGCCGCGAATCGTCACACCATTGGTCGAGAAAGTCCACTTGTCGACAACCGGCTCCTTTGCGAACAGGTTGCGGTAGTTTTCAATTCCAGCCTGAACGAGAGGGTGGTCGGTTTCCAGTTTCCAGGTTGGGAAATATTTTTCCATTGGATAGACTTTTCCGGTGAATGCCTTTTCCCGGTAAACCGGCAATTCGACTTTGGCGTCAATTTTCAGTTTTTCAATGATAGCACGAATTTCCGCTAACGCTGATTCCTTCGTCTCGCCCCAGGTCAGGCGGCGGTCGAGATAGATCGAACAATAATCTGGCACGGCACATAATGACGGACTGATAGATTTTATCTGGCTTAGCACGACGGTGCCTTTGCCGAGAAATTCATCGAATGCCAGACGTTCGTTGAGCAGTTCAATTTCTTTTATCAGCGGTGCGATTTTGTAAACGGCGTTGTCGCCGCGTTCCGGCGCGGAGCCGTGCGCGGAAAGTCCGACGACGGAGATTTCGATTTCCATGCGTCCGCGCTGACCGCGATAAATCCGACAGCCGGTTGGTTCGGTGCTGACGGCGAAGTCGGGGCGGAGGTGGTCTTCATTGACAATATAATTCCAGCACAAGCCGTCGCAATCTTCTTCCATGACCGAACCGACGAAATAGACAGTGCAATCTCTGGCGAGGTCGAATTCCATAATAATGCGTGCCGCCGCCAGCATAGACGCCATGCCGCCTTTCTGGTCAGCTACGCCGCGCCCCCAGACCTTGCCGTCTTTCACATGACCATCGAACGGATCGAACTGCCACAGACTACGGTTGCCGACATCCACGGTGTCTATGTGAGCGTCGAAAGCGATTTTGACTGGACCATTGCCGAGGCGCCCGATGATGTTGCCGATGCCGTCGATGATTATTTCATCGAAGCCGATGTCTTCCATTTCCTTTTTTATTCGGCTAATTACATTTCCCTCTTGGCCACTCAGTGAGGGAATCGAGGCAAGTTCAGCCAGGAAATTGGCTGTAGAATGATCTAAGCCTTTAGCAAGCCTTATGATTTTTGTTTTCATTTTGCCAGATTCCTTATTTAATCCTTTCTGCAAGGCGCAATGCTCCTCAATATTTTTTCCCGATGGCAAATTCCGCTCCCAGGGTCATGTATTGGTTAACGTAATTGAAATCGATCTCTTGTTCTAAAAAAGCATTCGATCCGCCGAATTGGGCGAAAAACTTTAGATTTTCCCTGCCAATTTTGAAGGTGATTGACGGTTCATAAAACCAATAGCCCTTGCTGTTAGGTCTATTCTTGCCATTATAGTGAAAATCCGCAAACGAGACGTATGAGTTGCGCCACGAGTATGCCATTTCCACGATCCTTAGAGAGTAATGCCAAGATCCGATTGAATGAAAAAGCGCCGATATTTACCCTGATTAATAGAAGAACCAATCTCAAAATCATACGATTTAGTCATTCCCACGCCATAGCCGCTGAAGATTTCAAATACGAACAGCTTTTCATAAGGAAAGAATAATCCAGTTCCGATTTCTCCGTACCAATGCCTGTAACAATCTGACTGGGCATCTTCGCTACGCTTGAAATACCCGCCATTTGCCATAAGAGCAAGGTGTTTTGAAAATGAATGGGCGGTCAATAATTCGAAGCCAATGCCGGGGGTGGGACAGAAAGTCAAATGGGTTTCATTGGAGCTATTCAACAATGGGACGTTGCGGGTGTCGGGCGTGTAAATCGGATTACAAGAGAAGAAGACTAATACAATACAGAATAGAACCAATTTATTCATTTTGGGAATGGTTGAATCTCCCATAAGGTTTTATCTAAGATTTTTCCTAAAGAACAGCAGGTGATATTCAAGAGCATTCGTCCAGTAGCCCCAGCTATGGGTGCCGGGTCGTTCGATATAATCATGCGGAATCTTCAGATCTAATAGTTTTTTATGCAGTAAAACATTGGTTTGAAATAGAAAATCATCCACGCCGCAGTCGATTAAAATCGCCTTGTTGCGCCCGACCAACCGATCAGCTAAAAATAAGGCGGAGTTACTTTCCCATCTTTGCCGATTGGTTTCATAATTGCCCAGAAGATCGGCCAGCCCGGCCCGGCGATTGCCATCGGACATCGACATAGCGCCACTCAGGCATCCGGCGCCGGCAAAGCGTTCCGGATATTTCGCCAGCAGGGTAAATGCGCCATGCCCACCCATGCTTAAACCGCACAGAAAACGTCCGGTGGAATCGGCGACCGTGCGGTAGTTATTATCAATGAATGCGACGACCTCTTTGGCAATGTAAGTTTCGTATTGCGAGTCCTTTTTCAGGGGACTGTCCACATACCAACCGGCATAGCCGCCGTCAGGACAGACGATGATGAAACCATATTTATCAGCCAGCGGTTTTAGATCCATTTTAGTTGGCCAGTCGCGATAGGAACCGCTCCTGCCGTGCAGAAGATAAACAACCGGAAAACGATCATTCGATTTTTGATACTGGTGTGGTAAAACCACGACCGCCTTGGGTAATTTACTCATCGCTTGACTGGCGATAACGACCGTGTCGATTTCTCCAGCAAGAAGTCCGGAGTGAGTGTAAAATGCCAAGATGGCGACGATGGAAAATTTGATTATTCGGTGAAAGTTACGTCTCAAATCAACTCCTTTATAAACCGGCTGAAATATACAAAAGATTTCTGTCTTCTACAAACAGTTTTATCTATCGATCTTTCTACAGATGTTTGAATTAATTTTACCTAAAAAAAGTCGGATGATTGAACGAATTTGTCGTCATGATTCCAGCAAAAACTGGTAATGATTCCAGATTGATTGAATAAGAGAGAATGCGATTCCCGAATCAGAAGAGTCAGAAATTTTTGGGAATTCGG